>NZ_AP022260.1:0-4246 GCF_014169755.1 Klebsiella sp. WP8-S18-ESBL-06 | reverse complement strand
ACCTCGGAAGAGGGGACGCTGTGTGTACTGGCTTGAAGTAAAGTGCAGTATGTCAGATTCTGTGCTGGCTGCAAAAAAAAAGCCCTCTGCTGAAGAGGGCTGTTATCTGATATAGGTTGTTTAGTCTCATCTTGGAAAAAGGGCAGCTAAGTATCATCTTTCAGCTTAACGCCGAGAGACCTCAGCTCACTCTCGATTTGTAGCTTCCTTGCCTGATACTCAGCATCATCCTTTAGATCCACTAAATCAGAGAACTTCACTGTTTTTTCTGACACAGTCATCGCTCGGCTTCCATTATTAGATTTATATTTAACTGACTTAACAATAGAATTAACCAAAGCTATAACTATAAATAAAACAAAGAACGAAAGGCTTATTGGAATGATAATGCTTAGAAGAAAATTACCCACAAAATAGCAAAGAACCAAACCGACTAAAGCAGCGGCAGCTAATACAACAGCCCCCAGAATTTCTCTCGAACTCATAAAAACCCCCATTAATTACTTTTCTTATCTCGAAGCCTAAAAAATGTAGCTCTACTGATCCCTAGCTTTAACCATGGTTCACCAAGAGATTTTCTACCTCCGCCTTTACTTTTGCGGCCTCTTCTCGATTGAATTTCTGGTGAGTGAGTAATTTTTACATAGTCCTCAAATGACTCTCTCGTAAATTTCCCATAAGTCCACTTAGCAATGCTTTTTGCAATCCCGTGCACCTCATTTTCATCCAGAGGTGCGGCGAATTGCAGGTTATAGGCACTGGCTCGTTCATAACAGGCTTGCAGCCACTGCTCATATTCAGGCCAGCCCTGACGAATGGCGCGGTACGCCCATTTTCGGGTTTTTTCGAACAGGGTGCAGTTACGGCCTAGCCCGTAGTCAGTGACGATTTCTTTGTCATTCGCTGCGTTTAAGTCGAGAAAGTCGGCCAGCCAGTCCAGCGTGTAGAGTTCCGGCTGCCACACGGCAATTTTCCAGTGGCCGTGGTTCGGATTTTTGCAGATTAGTCCCGAATACCCCGCGTCAGCCTCTAATTTTTTACGCAGCGCGTTCTCCACGGCGGCGGCGTAGCGCAGCGGCTTCATTTTTCCGTCAGGAGCGGTGCGTACCGGGGTTTCCAGCGCGTACAGCAGGTGCGCGTGTCCGTTTTCCGGGTTGGTGATGGTCAGCGTGGGCGCAGGCGCGTTCCGGTCGCTCCAGTCGATGGCCGCACCGGTGCGATCGACGTCGAATCCCAGCCAGAACATGGCGTGCGGCTGGTTGAACTGGATGTATTTCGCCAGAATGGCGCGTTCTTTCCCTGCAATGCGTACACCAAAGTGTAAATCATCCGAGAAGTACGGCTTGTGCGGTAAGCGGTCGTTGAAAAGTTCGAGTACTGCGTTATTCAATGTGCCCTGCGCTTATGGCGGGCTGTTGTCTGGCACGGTTCATGTGCTAATATCCTTTCAAGGTTTCGACCTGGCCCTGGTTATCATGTCCGCTCGCCAAAGTAGAGCATGATTTCCGGGGCTTTGTTTTTTCTGTTGCCGTTAAATTACACGCGAACGGCCTCGCCTGTCGAATCCTTCTGTCACAACGGCTTAGTGCGCCGCCAGCTCCTGGAAGAATTTCGGGTTAGCCTGGATGGTTGCCAGTACCTTCGCCGCCAGTCCGGTCGGGTTACGGCGTCCGGTTTCCCAGCTCTTGATGGTGTCGAGGCTGGTTCCCAGCACTTTCGCCATCTCGCTCTGAGATACGTTCAGCTGTGCCCTGATGGCTTTCACGTCTGCCAGCTCGTAACGGGTGACGCGGGCAGGCTCTCTGACGCCGTTTTTGATTTCAACGGCTTCTTCCAGCGATGCTTTCAGCTCGTCAAAAAAACTCATGTCACACCTCGTCTTTCAGTTGTTGGGTCAGCGTCTTCAGCGCGGCTTTTTCCGCGTCCGTCAGGCTGTCTTTGGTGCTTTTCGGGTAGGCCATCACCAGATAGATCACCTCGGCGGTGGCCAGAAAGTAAATCACCCTCACGCTGCCGCTTTTTCCCTGGTTGCCCGTCGCCATCCTGATTTTGCGCAGCCCGCCGGTTTTCTGAATGAGATCGCCTTTGTCCGGCGACTCAATCAGCGTCTTTTGCAGCTCCCTGAGTTCTTCATCCGTGGCGATCTGTTTTATCTGACGGGTAAACATCGGGGTCTCGATAAACTCAATCGCGTGACTCACGGCTGTCTCCTGTTTTTAACGGAGTACATAGTACACTTAATTCTGATTTCGGAAAAGCGGTCACATCGAGGGGCCATAGTAGCGGGTCGTTTTTTTCTGCGGCTCCGGCTCTGGCTGCTGCTCACGCAGCTTCTCGGCGTAGGCGCGGTCGTGCTGCCTGATCAACGCATCAAGCGGCTGACGTTCCTGCTCAAGCTCTCGACCTGCGCGCGCAAGCTCTCTACCTGACTGCTCAAGTGCTGACACACCCGGTCGCTGTGCGTCAGCGCCTGTGAGGTAGCCTCGAACATGTGCTGCAAGCTGCTGTAGCTGTCCTGCCACGCCTGCTGCTGTTGCTCGTAGCTTGTCTGTAAGCTCTCTAAGGCGCTCAGAAGCTGTTTTTCCATCTCGGTCATGGTTTTGGTCATCCTCGGTGTTAAAAACGCGCTGTGTCGTTTCAGGGCGCTCTGACGGGGTTATTTCGCCGTGTATTTCACTACGGTGTTGTCGGTCGTCGATGTATAGGTTTCCACGCCGTGCGCCTGCTTCGGCAGCACCACCATGTAGGTGTTCCGGTGCTTGTCGTCGCTGTAGATCGCCACGCCCGCGCCGCTTTTCGCTTTCAGGTTCGCCAGCTGCTGGCTGTAGCTGTCCATCTCGCTCAGGCGCGAGGTGATGATCGTGCCCTGAAACCAGATTATCCCGCTCAGGATGCCGATCAGCAGGGCGAAGCAGATGAATATCCACACCATCGCCGTTGAGACAGAGGCTCTGAGCATGCCCGTCAGTCTGCCGTTCTGCTCGCGGATAGCGTTGCTGATGCTCTGCGAGCTTGATTGCAGTTCCGCGCTGATAGACGTCTCCAGCCTCGCGAACTCGCGCTTCACGCTCTGCTCGGTATCCTGCGCTTGCTGCTTCGATTTCTCCTCGAAGCCCTTCGCCAAATTTAAAATCTCGCTCATAAATCATTCCTTTCAGCCGGATATTTCGGCCGCCGTCCGGATCGGCAATGCTGATGCTGCTTTTCGTTTCCCGTGCTACGGTCAGGCCGTAGCTTTCCAGCTGCGTCACCACGTCCTGCCGGCTGCGGATCACGCCCTGCTGCATCAGGTTCATCAGGCCGGCGGTAATTTTCTCTGCCGCCTGCTGTTTGTCGCGGGGAAGATCACTGGCCTGCGTCAGCGGGCGACGGTAAGTCGGGTCGTTCGGATCGCGCAGCCCCAGCCGGTCGTTGGTCAGAGTCTGCCAGGCATTGACGCGGGGACGGTCGGCGCGGTCAAAGTAGGGTTGCAGTCGTTTGCCGCTCTGCAATTCGATGTTCGGGATGACAAAATTCAGCTCAAGCCGCCCCTTGTCGCGGTGCTCTACCCACAGGCAGGCGTACTGGTCGCGGTCAAGGCCAGTCAGCAGCGTGTGCTCCCATTCATCCATCAGGCGTGATTTCTCAGCGTCTGCAATGTCCGGCTCCTGAAATGACAGCACACCGGAGGTGTAAGCGCGGGCAAAATCGCAGCCGTCGATCAGCTCGCGTACGTGCTCAGGATTGCCACGCAGAACGCTGGCCTGTTCGCGCTGCCGGTCTTTTCCCAGCAGGTAATCCACCGGCCCGCTGCCCGAACCCGCACCCCGCGAATGAATTTTAACGATCACGGTTCTGCTCCAGCAGGTCGCCAAGCTGACGGTCGAGGCTAGTCAGTACGATGAGCAGCGAGGCACGTTCAGAAGGCGTCAGGGAATCAGTCTGGTTCAGGCGGCGGGCAATCTGGTTCAGGTTGTTACCGATCCCGCTGACCTGTCGCAGCAGTTCGGGCGCCACATCAGGCACACGGCGCTTGCGTGAAGTGTGTTCACCCAGACCAAGCTGACGCAGCCACTCCGCAAGGTGAGTCCGGTCGCAGCGATCAAGCAATCGCTGATGCTCGGTTTCGGTGAGCCGGATTTTGATCTCTTTCGTTCGCTTTTCCATAGGCTCCGCTAAGAAAAAATTCGCACCACCGTGAGAATTTTTCGCAGTGGATGCCAGGGGTTTCGGGGGGCGGCGAGCCCCCTGAACCAGTCACAGTGGC
>NZ_AP022259.1:0-5169 GCF_014169755.1 Klebsiella sp. WP8-S18-ESBL-06 | reverse complement strand
TTTACCCCCATTCCCTGCCAGAGCCGTGAGCGTAGCGAACTGAATGTCACGAAAAAGACAGCGACTCAGGTGTCTGATGGTCGGAGACGAAAGGAATATTCAGCGATTTGCCCGAGCTTGCGAGGGTGCTACCTCATTCTTTCGTGTTTGAAGGTATGTTTTTTGGAGGAGCAAACGCTGTTTGCGACATCCTTTTATCATATCGCTCAACTGGCACTGGCGGTTAGTTATCCACAAAGCTGGGATCTATTCTTTTTTATCTTTTTTATTCTTTCTTTATTCTAGTGATTTTAATATTTTGTTTTATAAGTAAAAAACACATGAAAGGTTAAGTGAAAATTAGGAAAGGTTAAGCAAAAATTAGGATCCCCCTTCAAAAGGTTAAGTGAAAATTAGGTAATCCACACAACCACATAAAAGGTTATGACAATGAAATTGACATAACCAAGCGGAAGGGTTATGTTGTTTTAAAATCACAACCAATGGTTTTAGTCATGGCTGAATTGGTAGTATTCAAAGCAAACGAGCTTGCGGTTAGTCGTTATGACCTAACAGAGCACGAAACGAAACTAATCCTGTTTTGTGTTGCAAAGCTAAACCCTACATTAGAAACACCAGATGAAACTGAACGAACGGTTAAATTTTCATGCTCCGAATATTCTTCATTTATGGGGATAAGTTATGAGAATGCGTGGGGGCGATTAAATACATCAACACGAGAGTTATTTAAGCGGTCTATTGAATTAATATATCCAACAGGTGCTGTATCTATGCGTGTTTTTAATTGGGCTGAATATGCAGAGTTCAATAGGGAAACACAAGAGGTAACTTTAGTTTTTAGTAAATATATAATCCCATTGCTATTTCACCTAAAGAGATTCATTAAATACAACCTCGAGCATGTTAAGTCCTTTGAAAATAAATACTCAATGCGCATTTATGAATGGCTGCTAAAAGAACTAACGCAAAGAAAAACACATAAAGCCAATATTTCGATAAGCATTGATGAGTTTAAATTCATGCTAATGTTAGAAAAAAGCTACCCAGAATATAAATTACTAAATCATTGGGTTTTAAAACCAATTTCAAAAGATTTAAATACCTATAGCAATATAAAACTATCTATTGATAAGCGCGGTCGTCCTGCTGATACGCTGATCTTCCAAGTTGAACTGGATAAACAAATTGACCTTGTGACTGAGCTAGCAAAAGAACCAATATCAAAAAAAGAAGATAACTCAATCCGTTTAACGCCTGAAAATCGTCTGCATGAGGGGCTAAAAACAACATTACATGATGCTTTAACTGCGAAAATACAACTTACTGGATTTGAAGCTAAATTCCTGAGTGACATGCAGAGTAAGTATGATCTCAACGGCTCATTTACATGGCTGACTCAAAAACAACGAGCCACGCTAGAGAAAATTTTAGCTAAGTACGGACGGAACTGAGGTATCTATGGCTTTAGTATCAATAAGCGAAGCAGCCAGACTAACTGGAAAAAGCCGCACAACAGTACAGTCATACATTAAGCAGGGAAAACTGACCAAGTGCACAGATAGCGGTGGTGCTTCAAAACTAGACACATCAGAGCTTCTACGTGTTTTCGGATCATTTACTGGTCAGCAGGTTGGCAGTGAACAATCAGGCAGTACTGTGCAGCATTTGGCAGGCGATTTTGTGCAGTTACCTGACCAGAATTTGCTACATGAAAACTATGCCTTAAAAGCTGAAATAGAACTCGTAAAGGCATTGCTGCGTGAGAAAGAGCTACTACTCGATGAAAAAGACAAACGCAATGAGGATCTCAAACATGCTTTGCTGCTAATCGAGTCTAAACTGCCGAATACATCGGAACCAGTGACACCTCATGTGGTGAAAAAATCATGGCAATTCTGGAAGAAATAGCGCTTTCAGCCGGCAAACCGGCTGAAGCCGGATCTGCGATTCTGATAACAAACTAGCAACACCAGAACAGCCCGTTTGCGGGCAGCAAAACCCGTACTTTTGGACGTTCCGGCGGGTTTTTGTGGCGAGTGGTGTTCGGGCGGTGCGCGCAAGATCGCTTATGTTAAATACTACCTGTTTGGATGCATTTTTCCGCAACTGTACCCAGTGTTGGGGTTGTAAGCCCAAACCCCAGATTTTTCCGTCTGGCCAGCAAAGCCAGGACTGGCGAGGGTTGTCGGTAAACAGTTGATTTCCGGCAACAACGCTGCAAAGCCCCAAACGGCCCGATTGAGCTGCCAAAACATGCACGACAAACCATATCGGATAGCAAAACACTCGAAAATCTCTCGGATGATGTTTTCCGACGGAAATTTCTGGGATTCCGGCTTACACCCCCTGATTGTAGTTTTTACACTGAATGGCATGAAATTCACCCGTTTTAGTTACGGCGACCAAATCAATGCCATCATCTTTTTTCTTCGTGACCCCAACGGTTTCACCGTACTGAGAAACCCATCCGCCATAGCTCAGCACATCGCTATACAGCTCGGCATATTTAGGTTCATGGAGGAAATACTGCACACAAAGGTTTTCAAAGGTTGTACCTTTGTCACGTTGTGTAGGTGAAGCCAGTTCTATCTTTGTCAGCAATGCAGAAAGTGCATTCATCGTTGATATCCTTAATGTCCTTTATTTGCTGGGGTTATCAGATCCCCCCGACACGTTTAATTAATGCTTTCTCCGCCAGAGATCGACGCACAGCGTTCTGTGCTCCATGATGTTATTTCTTAATAATCATCCAGGTATTCTCTTTATCACCATACGTAGTGCGAGTGTCCACCTTAACGCAGGGCTTTCCGTCACAGCGCGATATGTCAGCCAGCGGGGCTTTCTTCTGCCAGACCGCTTCCATCTGCTGCATTTCAGCAATCTGGCTGTACCCGTCATTCATAAACCACGTAAATGCCGTCACGCAGGAAGCCAGGACGAAGAATATCGTCAGTACAAGATAAATCGCGGATTTCCACGTATAGCGTGACATCTCACGACGCATTTCATGGATCATCGCTTTCGCCGTATCGGCAGCCTGATTCAGCGCTTCTGTCGCCGGTTTCTGCTGTGCTAATCCGGCTTGTTTCAGTTCTTTCTCAACCAGAGTGAGCGCGGAACTCACCGATTTCCTGACGGTGTCAGTCATATTACCGGACGCGCTGTCCAGCTCACGAATGACCCTGCTCAGCGTTTCACTTTGCTGCTGTAATTGTGATGAGGCGGCCTGAAACTGTTCTGTCAGAGAAGTAACACGCTTTTCCAGCGCCTGATGATGCCCGATAAGGGCGGCAATTTGTTTAATTTCGTCGCTCATACAAAATCCTGTCTATCGTGAGAATGACCAGCCTTTATCCGGCTTCTGTCGTATCTGTTCGGCGAGTCGCTGTCGTTCTTTCTCCTGCTGACGCTGTTTTTCCGCCAGACGTTCGCGCTCTCTCTGCCTTTCCATCTCCTGATGTATCCCCTGGAACTCCGCCATCGCATCGTTAACAAGGGACTGAAGATCGATTTCTTCCTGTACGTCCTTCATGGCATCACTGACCAGTGCGTTCAGCTTGTCAGGCTCTTTTTCAAAATCGAAGGTGATGCCGGCAGCGACTTCCGGCTCAGGTTGCTGCGCCGGCTTAACGGACGCATCATCCCGTTCGTGGATGGCTTCCCGCAGCGAGGTGGTAACATCAATGACGCAGTCCCGTTCATCACGGGACTGCTGCGCCTGTCTTTCCGCTTCCCTGCGCGCAAGAATGGACTGTAACTGTTCAGTATCGAACCGCTGAACCTGACCCGCGCCCAGATGCCGCTCAGGCTCACGGTCAATGCCCTGCGCCTTCAGGGAACGGGAATCAACCCGGTCAGCGTGCTGATACCGTTCAAGGTGCTTATTCTGGAGGTCAGCCCAGCGTTCCCGCTGGGCAACAAGGTATTCTTTGCGTTCGGTCGGTGTTTCCCCGAAACGTGCCTTTTTTGCGCCACCGCGCTCCGGCTCTTTGGTGTTAGCCCGTTTAAAATACTGCTCAGGGTCACGGTGAATACCGTCATTAATGCGTTCAGAGAACATGATATGGGCGTGGGGCTGCTCGCCACCGGCTATCGCTGCTTTCGGATTATGGATAGCGAACTGATAGGCATGGCGGTCGCCAATTTCCTGTTGGACAAAATCGCGGACAAGCTCAAGACGTTGTTCGGGTTTTAACTCACGCGGCAGGGCAATCTCGATTTCACGGTAGGTACAGCCGTTGGCACGTTCAGACGTGTCAGCGGCTTTCCAGAACTCGGACGGTTTATGCGCTGCCCACGCAGGCATATTGCCGGACTCCTTATGCTCAAGGTCGGAGTCTTTTTCACGGGCATACTTTCCATCACGCGAAATGTAATCGGCATGGGGAGAGGCACTGCCTTTCCCGCCGGTTTTTACGCTGAGATGATAAGATGCCATCGTGTTTTATCCCGCTGAAGGCGCGCACCGTTTCTGAACAAAGTGAAGAAACGTCTAAGTGCGCACTGATAATAAAAAGCTTATCAGTGATTCTACCTGCATTTGACCTCGGCCGCCATTCCTGACCATAATTTCCACATCAACATTCAGAGGATAAATGGGCATGAATAAAAGCGAAAAACAGGAAAAATGGGCAGCAGACAGAGTGCAGTACATTCGCGGCTTAAAGTCGCCGAATGAACAGCAGAAACTCATGCTGATACTGACGGATAAAGCGGATAAAACAGCGCAGGATATCAAAACGCTGTCCCTGCTGATGAAGGCTGAACAGGCAGCAGAAAAAGCGCAGGAAGCCAGAGCAAAAGTCATGAATCTGATACAGGCCGAAAAACGGGCAGAAGCCAGAGCCGCCCGTAAAGCCCGTGACCATGCGCTGTACCAGTCAGCCGGACTGCTTATCCTGGCGGGTCTGGTTGACAGCCAGACGGGGAAGCCTGTTGATGATACCGCTGCCTTGCTGGGTGCATTAGCCAGTCTGAATGACCTGTCACGGGATAATCCGAAGTGGTCAGACTGGAAAATCAGAGGTCAGGAACTGCTGAACAGCAAGAAGTCTGACAGCTCTGCATAGCAGACCTGCCATAAAACGCCATGAGAAGCCCGTGACGGGCTTTTCTTGTGTCATGGGTAGATTTCCTCGTGTGAGTCCATGAAAAGCGCCTGTAGCATCA
>NZ_AP022258.1:0-72104 GCF_014169755.1 Klebsiella sp. WP8-S18-ESBL-06 | reverse complement strand
TTAACGAACAAGAACCTCACGCGCGTCTTTCATCAGGGTCCGAATCGATGACGATTCATCATGGCCGTTTATAGTACCGCAGTCTCTCCCCTTTATTTTTACTGAAGAGCAGACAGAAACCATAAACACCGGCGTTGACACGCCGGGGAAGCCCTTATAGTACAATAATTTTCGAAATCCAACCCATCCCGCCTACAGGAATGACGGATTTTTCGGCGGTTCCGGCGTAGACCCACCACAACTGCTGTATAGCTTGTGGGTAAGTGATAATGAAGTGCAAACGAGATGGCGCAAATACTCTTTTGGTTTATCTTTTAATTACTTACGTATTAAAAGATAAACCAAAAAATAAAAGACATTACTGTTATCCCCTTTAAAAAGTGGATAACCGAACAGCATCGGCGCGAGCGCCTCAAAAGTAGCTCCCCACGCTAAAGCGCGGGGCATTCAGAACGGAATCCCTCGATGGCTAACAGCTCGCCTGTTAGCCATCGAGGGATTGGACAAATCCGGCCACGCCGGATACGTCAGCAAATATCGCTGAAGAATTAGCTTACACGCTCGTAAGCGGCTCTTACGACCCGCTAACGCGGAGATACGCCCCAACTGCGGCTTCGCCTTGTTGTGACCACTCCGACCGCGCACAAAAGCCTCTGAGCCGCTTTTAGCGGAATATGGCTTTGCAAGGTGAAGGGATGGATAGGCGATCCCTTTCGATCCCTCACTGGTATCGGCGGCTAACCCTCGGTGCTACCTGTCATTTCATCCTGCCGCCTTACATGCGCTAACGCGCATAAATCCCCGTTCCTCAGTGGAACGAAAACTCACGCTAACAGGGTAGTGACCGGGTAGCCACGATAACTGCCAACAAAATTAGCTTATAGGTTAATTCTACCTTGTCTGAAATTAGCCTATAGGTTAATATTAATAGAAATGGGAGGTCACATGTTTAGCGTTGTTTATCACCCGGAAGCCAGGGAAGAAGCCACAGCATTACCCGTAAAAATCAGGGTGAAGTTTGACCGTCTCATCGGCAAACTGGAGTATGACGCCCGATTACTGCGGGAGCCGGACACGAAGCCCCTGGGCGATGGACTTTTTGAGATCCGCACGATGGGGACGGACATAGCCAGGGGAATCTGGGTATACCACAAAGGCAATACCATCATCATGCTCCGTGTTTTCATCAAGAAGTCACAGAAAACGCCAGCGAAAGAAATCGATCTCGCCAAAAAGCGGTTAGCGGAGGTACTTAATGAAACTGGTAAGCCATAAAGAACTGCATAACGAGTGGATGCAGGACGATGAATATCGCGCTGCATGGCAGGAAGAAGAACGTAAGGAAAAGCTCAGGGAGCTGCTTGCTGAATGGCGCAAGCATGACAACCTGACAAAAGCGCAGGTTGCTGAACGCATGGGGGTTACACCTCCGGTTATTTCTCGCCTGGAAAACAACATCACCAAAGCCAGCATCGACACACTGACCCGCTACGCTCACGCCTGCGGCATCAAGAAACCTGTCATTGCCCTGTACTGAATAGCCAGCCCTCCGGGGCTGGCCTTTTTGTTTCGGTCAGTCCCAAAATTTTGTTAAAGCAAGTTTAAAATGTCACCTGTTTCTCCAAAGTTGAAATGTCACTTCTAAGCCAATCTATTTATACATAATCTTTACATCTTTCCCCGGTGACAAAGTGCTAATTGGTCTGTAATGTTCAATGTGTGGCAGGCAAGCCGCCGGTGACTTAGGGAAGGTGCGAACAAGTTCCTGATATGAGATCATCATATTCATCCGGAGCGCATCCCAGAGGGACATCATGAGCCATCAACTCACCTTCGCCGATAGTGAATTCAGCACTAAGCGCCGTCAGACCCGAAAAGAGATTTTCCTCTCCCGCATGGAGCAGATTCTGCCATGGCAGAATATGACCGCTGTCATCGAGCCGTTTTATCCCAAGGCGGGCAATGGCCGACGGCCCTATCCGCTGGAGACCATGCTGCGTATTCACTGCATGCAGCATTGGTACAACCTGAGCGACGGTGCCATGGAAGATGCCCTGTACGAAATCGCCTCCATGCGCCTGTTTGCCCGATTATCCCTGGATAGCGCCCTGCCGGATCGCACCACCATCATGAATTTCCGCCACCTGCTCGAGCAGCATCAACTGGCCCGTCAATTGTTCAAGACCATCAATCGCTGGCTGGCCGAAGCAGGCGTCATGATGACCCAAGGCACTTTGGTGGATGCCACCATCATTGAGGCACCCAGCTCTACCAAGAACAATGAGCAGCAACGCGATCCGGAGATGCATCATACCAAGAAAGGCAATCAGTGGCACTTTGGCATGAAGGCCCACATTGGTGTCGATGCCAAGAGTGGCCTGACCCACAGCCTGGTCACCACCGCGGCCAACGAGCATGACCTCAATCAGCTGGGTAATCTGCTTCATGGAGAGGAGCAATTTGTCTCAGCCGATGCCGGCTACCAAGGAGCGCCACAGCGCGAGGAGCTGGCCGAGGTGGATGTGGACTGGCTGATCGCCGAGCGTCCCGGCAGGGTAAAAACCTTGAAGCAGCATCCGCGCAAGAACAAAACGGCCATCAACATCGAATACATGAAAGCCAGGGAAGGTGCGAACAAGTTCCTGATATGAGATCATCATATTCATCCGGAGCGCATCCCAGAGGGACATCATGAGCCATCAACTCACCTTCGCCGATAGTGAATTCAGCACTAAGCGCCGTCAGACCCGAAAAGAGATTTTCCTCTCCCGCATGGAGCAGATTCTGCCATGGCAGAATATGACCGCTGTCATCGAGCCGTTTTATCCCAAGGCGGGCAATGGCCGACGGCCCTATCCGCTGGAGACCATGCTGCGTATTCACTGCATGCAGCATTGGTACAACCTGAGCGACGGTGCCATGGAAGATGCCCTGTACGAAATCGCCTCCATGCGCCTGTTTGCCCGATTATCCCTGGATAGCGCCCTGCCGGATCGCACCACCATCATGAATTTCCGCCACCTGCTCGAGCAGCATCAACTGGCCCGTCAATTGTTCAAGACCATCAATCGCTGGCTGGCCGAAGCAGGCGTCATGATGACCCAAGGCACTTTGGTGGATGCCACCATCATTGAGGCACCCAGCTCTACCAAGAACAAAGAGCAGCAACGCGATCCGGAGATGCATCAGACCAAGAAAGGCAATCAGTGGCACTTTGGCATGAAGGCCCACATTGGTGTCGATGCCAAGAGTGGCCTGACCCACAGCCTGGTCACCACCGCGGCCAACGAGCATGACCTCAATCAGCTGGGTAATCTGCTTCATGGAGAGGAGCAATTTGTCTCAGCCGATGCCGGCTACCAAGGAGCGCCACAGCGCGAGGAGCTGGCCGAGGTGGATGTGGACTGGCTGATCGCCGAGCGTCCCGGCAAGGTAAAAACCTTGAAGCAGCATCCGCGCAAGAACAAAACGGCCATCAACATCGAATACATGAAAGCCAGCATCCGTGCCAGGGTGGAGCACCCGTTTCGCATCATCAAGCGGCAGTTCGGCTTCGTGAAAGCCAGATACAAGGGGCTGCTGAAAAACGATAACCAACTGGCGATGTTATTCACCCTGGCCAACCTGTTTCGGGTGGACCAAATGATACGTCAGTGGGAGAGATCTCAGTAAAAACCGGAAATAACGCCAGAAATGGTGGAAAAAATAGCCTAAATAGGCTGATTCGATGTGTTTGCGGGAAAAAAATCGGCCCAGATCCGCGAAATTTTAATCAGCGAGTCAGCTTGGGAAGAAATGACCTGCTTATTCGCACCTTCCTTAGATCGAAGCCACTGAATCACACAAACAGCCTTATAACAAGCTGCACGCCGACGAGCAACTCTATCACTGACCGCTGGTAAGACTGACCTGTGCCCAAAGAATTAATGCAGTGAGGACTTAAAATGTCTGCTCTTGGCACAAAGCGGACGTCCCGCCTTCATACGTTCTTTCTGCCGTCAGTTAACCCAGTCTTCCATCACCAGACCCGGCACCCGCTCAAACTCTCCCACACTGTTCGTCACCAGCACGGCACCGGCGGCAATGGCATGCCCGGCGATCGCCGTGTCGTTCGGTCCGATTGACGTGCCGGCGAGGCGCAGCGCCACCTTAATCTCCGTGGTCGCATCCACCGCGGCCCGATCCCAGGGCAGGATGGCATCAAGGCGGGCAGCGAAGGCATCCGCCAGCTGCTCAGCGGCAGGGCCTGACACCCGGGCGGCCAGAGAAATCCCGGCCCAGGTGATGGCGGAGATCACAACCCGATCGCCGGCCAGCACTGCCTGCTCCAGGCGTTTAATGACGGCTTCCGGCTGCTCGCGCAGGATGAACGTGCAGATACCGGTGTCGAGCATATAGATTCTGTTCACCGTTCAACCCGTCCTTCGTCGCTGACAACGTCCCCGCGCTCCGCCATAAAGTCCGGGTCTGCTTTTTCCAGGCTGAGGAATGAGCTCCAGGTCGGGCGGACGGGACGCAGAATGATGCTGTCCCCCTCCCGGACGATCTCGAGCTCGCTCACTCCTTCAAAATCCAGATCTCGGGGAAGACGGATGGCGCGGTTATTGCCGTTTTTAAAAATGGATACGGTTCTCATGGTGTTCTCTACGGGTAATGGATGATATGCAGAGCATATCCGAAATAGCGCTCTTGCACCGGGTGTGTGTGCATATGTTCAGTATAGGCAGATGTGTGGCATATGTATAGGGGTTGCCTATGCAGATGGAAGGTATATGCATATGCCTGCAATATGCAGATGCCGTGCATATGGATATGTGATGTATAGGCTTTCTTCTCTCTTTTTCTGCAGAGATCCGGTTTCTGGTAGTTTCGGATCTTCTTTTGCGTCCCCGGCGCTCAGTGCCGAAAAAACACAAGATGTAGCGGTGTTCCCAGCTGACCATGACGCTAGATGTTGTGTCCCTCCCCTGCCCCGTAACCCGGTCCTCAGGGGCAGAAAAGACCGCTTTGCTTATTCCCTGACCGTGGTACACTTCCGGAAACATCGTTATACGTAAAAAGTCGGATCCGGACGGAACGGTCGCCAGGTAATTTAACAGCGTGACTGTATGGCTGCATGTTATCTCTAAGGTGATTATTTTGAATGTGAATTTCACAAAATGAAATTAATGGCGACATAACAGTATGTTTCAGGCGGGTGTGAGTCAGCTGCATCCTTACGCTATACTGATATGCATATCATTAGTGTGTATTCCGGAGTGAATTATGAAGCAGCGCATCACCGTCACAATAGACAGCGACAGTTATCAGTTACTGAAATCCGCGGACGTCAATATATCCGGTCTGGTGAACAGGGCCATGCAGAATGAGGCCCGCCGTTTGCGTGCCGAACGCTGGCAGGCTGAAAATCAGGAAGGGATGGCCGAGGTTGCCCGGTTTATTGAAATGAACGGTTCATTCGCCGAAGAAAACAGGGACTGGTGAGATGCAGTTTAAGGTTTATGCCTATAAAAGAGAGAGTCGCTATCGTCTGTTCGTGGATGTACAGAGTGACATCATCGATACCCCCGGGCGGCGCATGGTGATCCCGCTGGCCAGCGCCCGGCTGCTTTCGGATAAGGTTTCCTGTGAACTCTATCCGGTGGTGCACATCGGGGACGACAGCTACCGCCTGATGACCACGGACATGGCCAGCGTCACGTCCTCCGTCACCGGGGAGGAAGTGGCCGATCTCAGCCACCGGGAAAATGACATCAAAAATGCGATAAACCTGATGTTCTGGGGAATTTGACAGCCTCCCCGCCCTGAAAGACATCGAGGATGTCAAAACGAAGTATTGCCGCAGAGCTTAACCCTCAGCATGAACTGCTCTCCGGAGCGGATGCCCTGCAGGCTTTCGCGGGGTCAGCTTAAACGAACGGTTCACGCAAAAACCCTAAGGAACAAATATGGCGGACGGAATTTCAGTCTGGGTACCGGTGATCTCCACGTTATCGGGAGGGATACTGACCGGAAGCATTGCCCTTCTGGTGAGCCGGTTGAATCATCGTTACGCTGGCGAACGTGAGGCTTTAGCGGCTGCATAACGGCATCGCCACGAGCTAAAGATTGCTCAGGAATTACTGGATAAAGAACGTTTATTCATAGCAACTGAGTTGATTTTCTTACTGGAACAATTCGCGGAAGGCTGCGCTCGTATGGCCACAGACTGCGGCGAGCCTGATCCGCAGGGTGTATACACTCCAACGGAAAATCTTCCGGAGCTGATAATCAAGAATATTTCGGGTGACTGGCGGGCACTCCCCCCCCGATTATGTACCGGATCCATGAACTTCCGGTACTTCAGAATGAAGTCCGGAGACATCTCGCGGCTTATTATGAGCAGTACTGGGAGCCTCCCTATCTCTCCCCATATTATCGGGAACGTCAGTTCCATTATGCCCGTCTGGGGATAAAGGCCGTTATTCTGGCCCAGAGACTGCGAAAACTCGTCGGTCTGCCTGGAACCCGCCTCGATGCAACGGAATGGTCTGCACAACTCGTCCTCTCTAGGGTATGGCGGAAAAAACGTAAAGAAAGAACCGAAGCTAAAATTCGTCGTCTGCGTAAAAAGACTGGGGAGAATTCATGATAATGCCTACCATTCAGGGGCAGAGAGTCACACATACCTCTGCTCAGTTGCCGGTGGCCATTGATTATCCGGCGGCACTGGCGTTGCGTCAGATGGCGCTCGTACAGGATGAACTGCCGAAATACCTGCTGGCGCCGGAAGTCAGCGCCCTGCTCCATTACGTGCCGGATCTTCACCGCAAGATGTTGCTTGCGACGCTGTGGAACACCGGTGCGCGTATTAATGAAGCGCTGGCGCTAACTCGTGGGGATTTTTCGCTGGCACCGCCGTATCCGTTTGTGCAGCTGGCCACACTCAAACAACGAACGGAGAAAGCGACCAGAACGGCCGGCCGTTCACCCGCCGGTAGTCAGGCGCATCGCCTGGTTCCGCTCTCCGATCACCACTACGTCAGCCAGCTGCAGATGATGGTGGCCACCCTGAAAATACCTTTGGAAAGACGCAACAAGCGTACCGGCAGAACAGAGAAAGCCCGCATCTGGGACATCACCGACCGGACAGTACGGACCTGGATTGGCGAAGCGGTTGAAGCGGCCGCCGTCGACGGGGTGACATTCTCGGTGCCGGTCACCCCGCATACGTTCCGCCACTCCTACGCGATGCATATGCTGTATGCCGGCATACCACTGAAGGTTTTGCAGAGCCTGATGGGCCACAAATCGATTAGCTCGACGGAAGTCTATACGAAGGTGTTCGCACTTGATGTTGCTGCGCAGCATCGAGTTCAGTTTCAGATGCCCGAAGCGGATGCGGTAGCCATGCTGAAAGGGAATATTTAAGTACTTAGGAGAATGATGCTGGCGAACGTCCTGCTCGCCGGGGAGGTCTGTCAGACGTTATCTGGACCAGCTGACGGGAATATCTGCTCTGTATTCCTCATACTGCTCATAGATCGCATGCTGAAGCATCGTAATACGTTCTGACAACCTGTTGGCGTCCGACATATGCCGCCATTCCCCCTCAATAGTGGTTTTCTGTCCATCCGGGAGATTGAGCGTGATCAATACCTTTGTATCACGAATAATCACCCCGTCAGTGAAAGAATTAAGACCACTCCTTACGGTATTATCTATCTGTATAGTTTCAAGTTTCATCTTGTTACCTCCTGTTGACCGGATCCCAAGCATAGATATCTGAATTCAAATTGCCTAGTGAAATGTCTGGATATGCCGCATTTTTCCCCTTATACAGCGAAGCTGGCCAAAGGCCAGCCCGCTTGGATTTATCGCTTTTGCCAGTAGATCAGCATGGCAAGGAACAGGATTGTTGCCCCCTGAGAAGCGGTCAGGAAAGTTTCCAGCAATGACATTATCGTAAAACTCCGCATTATTAATTTCAGGTGTGTGATTCAGGGGCCTTAGTCCCCCTTTTACAGGACGTAGTGTTCTGTCACGACGGAAGCCAGGGTTAATAAAAACGATTCGAATATGTCTGCCGGGACGATAGAAATCTTCGTGCGGGTTGTCTCGCTGTAGCCGGCTCTGGAGAGCGACTCGGGGGAGGAGTAGTATCTTCCGGCCACGGATATGATCGAGCCAGCAGTGCTCGCCGCAGTCGAGCGACAGGGCGAAGCCCCGAGTGAGCGAGGAAGCACCAGGGAACAAAACTTATAAATTCTGCTTACGCTCAATGCCTGAAAAATCACCTCCCCTCGGGGTTATCCACTTATCCACGGGCATATTTTTATAAAGTACTTTTTTATTCTTTTTCTTTATTTTACATCTTTTAGGGAGCCTGAAAGCCGCGTACAGTGCGGCCTGAGAGGGGGCCTGTATGGGCAACTGGTAAACATAATATGGGAAATTAATCACGTATCAGTGGGTTTTGTGTCAACAAGCTATGGGATACGCATCAACAAGCTATGGGAAAGAGGTCAAGTTCAGTTCTCAATTATCCACTTGTGGATAAAGTGCAGATTTTTCCGGTGGATAAGTATCGCGATAGCTTGCAATTTCTGTTTTCACTGTCATTATGGGTGGGTAAAAATTTACCCATAGGCATTGAAATGGATACTCAAGCACTCTTGCCAGCTACTAAAACGTTTAAAAAACGCGCCAGTATAAAGCAATCTAACGAATTGACCGAAGCTGCATATTACCTGCCTCTTCAGGCAAAACGTGTGCTGTGGTTATGCCTCATGCAGGCCTATTTTAATGACAGCCAGGAAGATGACTCTGACGTATTGCCGCTCTTCAAAATCAGCGTTTCCGATTACGTCAAATACTTCAATGTCGCTACGTCTGTCGCCAGTCGTGATGTGAAGGCTGGGGTAAATGCTCTGGGCGAATCAACGGTTACCTTTTATCCAAAAGAAGGTGAGTTTGAAGAAGTTAAACGTCCGTGGCTGGCTGAAGCAGGAATGAAGCGAGGCCGGGGTTCCTGGCAGATTGAATTTAACTACAAGGTCATGCCATTCCTGGTCGGCTTAACCTCCCAGTTCACTACCTATTCTCTCTATGACTGTGGCCAGCTTAATAGTGTTCGTGTCATCCGGCTTTATGAAAGCCTGTGTCAGTTCCGGAGCACTGGTGTCTGGATCACCACACATGACTGGTTATGTGAAAGGTTTATGCTCCCTGCCTCGCAGAAAAACAATATTGCTGAAATGAAGCGTACCTTCCTGGAACCTGCTCTGAAGAAAATTAATGAGAAGACGCCATTAAAGGTAACATATACCACTGAAGAAGATGGTCGCTTGCTGTTTAATTTTCTTGATAAAAAACAATAGTCTGTAATTTTTATTTCCTCCCCCCTTAGTTTGTTGCTGACATATGGGGGGATACTGAACTTGCTGTGTTTCCCATAGTGCTTGCCTAACTTGACCTGTTTCCCGCAATCGCGGCTGTCTGCGTAGTTGACCTGTTTCCCACAGTCCGGGCCGTCTGCGGAGTTGACCTGTTTCCCACAGTCCCGGTCGTCTGCAAAGTTGACCTGTTTCCCACAGTCCCGGTCGTCTGCAAAGTTGACCTGTTTCCCACAGTCCGGGCCGTACGCGGAGTTGACCTGTTTCCCACACTCCCGACCGTCCGAGAAGTTGACCTGTTTCCCATAGTCCGGGCCGTCCGAGAAGCTGACCTGTTTCCCTTAGTCCGGGCCGTCCGCGAAGTTGACCTGTTCCCCACACTCCCGGCCGCCCGCGAAGTTGACCTGTTTCCCACAGTCCGGGCCGTCTGCAAAGTTGACCTGTTTCCCACAGTCCCGGCCGCCCGCGAAGTTGACCTGTTTCCCATAATCCGGGCCGTCCGCGAAGTTGACCTGTTCCCCACACTCCCGGCCGCCCGTGAAGTTGACCTGTTTCCCATAGTCCGGGCCGTCCGCGAAGTTGACCTGTTTCCCATAGTCCGGAGCGTCCATTAAAGTTGACCTGTTTCCCACAGAGGATGGAAAACTCTTCTTGTGCTGAGCGTAAGAGCTATCTGCCGGAACGGTTCCTCTTCGCTTCCTCGCCAGTTCGCTCGCTACGCTCGGTTACATGGCTGCGGCGAGCGCTGATACATAAGGCTCAGCATTGCACTGGTCGTAACTAAAATCAGAATCCTTCTGAATGACTCTCCTGTCTTGCAAGTTGAATACCTTTCTCAAAGCCCTTTTGTATGAGTTGCTGTTGATGGTCAAAAGTGCGCCTGCGTGTTGCTGCAGTGTGATTTAGTAGCACGCCCGTCGAGCTTCATCCCCCTTCTGTTGAGAGCGAAATCAAAACAATATGATTTTTTTCTTGCAACATGACACTTTTTGTTCAAAATGACAAAAAACGTCATGAGGTGATAAATGGACAATATTGAGCAGTTACGGAAAGTCGCTACACGTGCAGGTAAGCTTCTGACATCTTTGAGCGAAAGTATCCGACAGCAAAAAGAGGAATTGAAGCTTACCGAGTTCTATCAGGAATACAGCAAAGCCGCTCTGTATAAGCTGCCTAAGCTCAGTAAAGGCAGTGTTGAGTATGCTGTGTCCGAAATGGAAGCCGGTGGCTACATTTTTAAAAAGAAACCTTCTGGTAATACGATGAAATACGCGATGACGATTCAGAATGTCATCGATCTGTATAACCATCGTAAAGTACCGAAGTACAGGGATCGCTTCGATAAAGCCTTTACGATTTTTGTATGTAATCTTAAAGGTGGTGGTTCCAAGACAGTTTCTACCGCTTCATTATCACATGCTTTTCGAGCTCATCCTCAGCTTCTGTTCGAAGACCTGCGTATTCTGGCCATCGATTTCGATCCGCAGGCATCTCTGACAATGTTCCTGAGCCATGAGAATTCAGTGGGCTTGGTTGAAAATACGGCTGCTCAGGCCATGCTCCAGAACGTGTCTCGTGAAGAATTACTTTCCGATTTTATAGTACCGTCTATTATCCCTGGTGTTGATGTAATCCCCGCTTCCATTGACGATGCATTCCTTGCTGAAGGCTGGAAGGGATTGTGTGAAGAACATCTGCCAGGGAAAAATATTCATGCGGTGCTTAAAGAGAACATTATCGACAAGCTCCAGCATGACTACGACTTTATTTTCCTTGATAGTGGTCCTCACCTTGATGCGTTCCTGAAAAACTGCATTGGGGCGGCAGACCTGATGTTGACCCCTCTTCCACCGGCGACGGTTGATTTTCATTCTTCCCTGAAGTTTGTGGCCAGCCTCCCTGCCCTCATAGATTCCATCGAAATGGATGGGCACACCTGCAATCTCATCGGTAATGTCGGCTTCATGTCCAAGATCCTGAACAAGTCTGATCACAAAATTTGCCATAGTCAGGCCAAAGAGGTTTTCGGTGCCGATATGCTAGACATGGTTCTGCCAAGACTGGATGGTTTCGAACGTTGTGGGGAGACTTTTGACACAGTTATTTCAGCAAATCCAGCAACCTATGATGGAAGTACAGAGGCACTAAAAAGCGCAAAATCAGCAGCGGAAGACTTTGCGAAGGCAGTCTTTGATCGCATCGAGTTCATTCGTACTAACGGAGGTATGTGATGTCGAATGAGAAAAGAAAAACCATCGGCAGACAGTTAAATACTCAGGCGTCAATGCTCGAAATGGCTGACACCGGTAGAAGTCAGGTATTTACCTTAAAAACCGGCAGGAAGGTAACGTTCAGGTTTGTTCGGGTGCCTGCATCTGAAGTTGAAAGTAAGACCTTCGTAAACCAGGAAAACAATGGAAGAGATCAACTTGCACTGACCAGGGAGTCTCTGAAATCCATTATCCAGACGATTAAGTTTCAGCAGTTCTTTCCCTGTATTGGTATTAAGCAAAGTGAAAGGATTGAGATACTGGATGGTTCAAGACGGCGAGCCTCAGCAATTTTTGTCCGTACAGGCCTTGATGTAATGGTTACCGAAGAACATTTATCAGCTGATGAAGCTCGCCAACTGGCTAAAGATATCCAGACAGCTAAAGAACATAATCTTCGGGAGATTGGTCTGAGATTGATCGCTCTTAAAGAGTCCGGATTTAATCAAAAGGAAATTGCTGAACTGGAGGGATTATCTCAGGCTAAAGTTACCAGGGCGCTGCAGGCGGCGGCCGTACCGCAAGACTTAATTTCTCTGTTCCCGGTTCAGTCGGAGCTATCGTTTAGTGATTATAAACTTCTTTTAGAAGTTAATGAAAAACTCGGTGAAAAGGGATTAACGCCTGAAGAACTCATTCAGTCTGTATCAGCTCAGCTCGATGCAATTTTGAGTGATGGCGAGCGACCAGAAGACGAACAGAAAGCCAGTATTCTGAAGCTGATTTCTCAGGCATCTCAGGCATTGATAGATCCATCTCCCAAGGAAAAGTCAGTGGTTTCCCCACTCTGGTCTTTTGAAGAAAAGGACAAGTTCGCGCGTAAGCGTGTGAAAGGGCGCACGCTGACTTATGAGTTTAGCCGTATGTCAAAAGTGATTCAGGATGAACTGGACAAGGCTATCAACGAAGTCCTTGACAGAAATTTGAGTCAATAATTTCGCCATGGCGATTTCACATCTAACTTATTGTAATTAGGCAGTTTAGGTTGAGAATTTCACGGTGAAATCGCCATAGTTTCACGCCAGTTTCGCTGCAGGAATATCTGACCATCGTGTCGTATAAGCAGGAGAAAGCATCTCCCGTTTCATCTGCCATTCCGGGGCCATACCCCGCCCCGCAAACCATACTTTACCCAGCCCTGAGTTGTTGATCCCGTCCAGAACCCTCATCAGCTCAGCACTGTGAGGGCGTGGCGGGCGTTCGTCGAACAGTTGCAGCTGCGAAACTCCGGAGCCGGTGAAGTCATTCAGCATAACTCCGGCTTTGGCATACCGGTGCCCATCCCTCCAGATACGCTCCAGAGCCGTTGTAGCGGCTGCAATGATGTCCCTGGTGTCCTGAGTGGGTGTAAGAAGTTTTTCCGTAGCCACGTTGCCGTAGTAAGGCTCTTTAATGGCGAACGGAGACGTTTTGATGAAAACGGAAATATGCCGGCAATACTGGTGCTCTTTACGCAGTTTTTCAGAGGCCCGCTCTGCGTGCTGACAGATAGCCTGACGGAGTGACTCGTACTCCGTGATCTTCACGCCAAAACTGCGGCTGCAGACAATTTGCTGTTTCGTCGGAGGGGCTTCCTCAAGCGAAAGGCAGCTTTCCCCGTTCAGTTCCCGTACCGTTCGCTCAAGGACGACAGAAAAATTTTTGCGGATGAAGGCCGGGTTCGTCAGAGCCAGATCGAGCGCGGTTTTTATGCCCAGCACATTTAGCTTGCGTGCAATACGGTTACCCACCCCCCAGATTTCTTCAACCGGCTGCAGTGAAAGCAGTTTCCGCGTCCTTTGCGGATTTCCCCTGGTCAGAGCGAGTACGCCATGAAACTGTTTCCACTCTTTTGAGGCCCACTGGGCTGATTTTGCGAGGGTTTTCGTTGGTCCGGCGCCCACGCCAATGGTCAGGCGGGTACAGTCATACACCTGCTGACGCAGCTGCCGGGCGAAGTCCTCAAGCCCCATACAGTGCTCCACGCCGGTCAGGTCGAGGAACATCTCATCAATTGAATACTGTTCCACCCTGGGGGCCAGTTCCTCCAGGCAGTTCATCACGCGCGCCGATATCGAGGCGTAAAGTTCATAATTACTTGAAAACGCATATATTTTTTCCGGGTATCTTTCGTTTTTTATCTGAAACCACGGAGTTCCCATTTTGATCCAGGGCTTCGCCTCGGCACTGCGAGCGATTACATTCCCGTCGTTGTTGCTCAGGACGACTATCGGCTTTCCTTTCAAATCCGGGCGGAAAACACGTTCACAGCTGGCATAGAAGCTGTTCACATCGGCCAGGGCAAACATCAGTACATCTCCCTCGGGCGGTGGATGATATGCGTGACGACGCCAAAGATATCCAGCTCGTCGGGATCAGGATAAATCGGCGACCAGGAGGCATTCATGGGCTGCAGCGTCAGTCGCGGCGTCAGCAGAAGCCGTTTCACCGTAAACTCCCCCTGCATGCTGGCGACAACGATATCGCCGTGCCGCGGCTTTTCAGCACTGTCCACAACCAGCAGATCGCCATTGTACAGACTGCCGTCGGCCATGCTGTCTCCGCTGGCACGCAGGTAGTACGTCGCGCTCGGATGCCGTATGCAGTAATCATGGAGATCCAGATCGGACTCGACATAGTCAGCAGCAGGGCTGGGAAAACCGCAGCTGGCCAGATCGGCAAACAATGGATGGGCCTGTGGCGGGAGTTCTTTCCCGGTGCTGAAAAGTTGTAGTTTCATCTTTCCTCCTGACACTCTAATTTTACTGGTTATACATACAGTGTTTGCCGGGAGACCGGTAGAGATCAAGGGGTGAAAGTCCCCGACCATTGAAGGACCAGCAATCCACAAGGTCCCCGAGTCATGCGTTGCATACCGCGAGGTATGGGGCGAAGCGTTGACAGGGGTGTTGACAGGCCAGCCATTGAGCCACGAAATGTATATTAAATTACCGGGTGCCGACGTTGTACTGTTAACGGAAGGCAACATCATAGGGTGCGATACTGCGAGTGCCACATGGACCCGGCGGGGTCTGAGACCCTGGCATGTCAATACGATCTCTACGCGGGAACCGGGAGATCTCCCCTCTGACCATCTGCCAGTGTCGGAGACGGCCCGCACCGGGAAGACGAGGAGTCATAGCCGGTGATGTACGGAGAGGAGAAGTCGGACTCGCTCATAGTAGCGGCGAAGCAGGCGAACAACCCGAAAGGAGCGGAGTCAGTGGAGCGAAGGAGCGGGGCCAAGGGGAACGCGGAACAGCCACACATGCGCCGGACACAGAGCCGGGAAAGCATGTCACAGAGGCTGTCACGCGTGCGGGAAGCTGCGAAGCAGCGGAAGAAAGAACGGTTTACAGCATTGTTCCACCTGCTGACAGTCGAAGCACTGGAAGCCGCATTCCTCTCCCTGAGCAGGAAAGCGGCCGCCGGAGTGGATGGCATCAGGTGGATGGACTACGCCGGAAACATGAAGAACAACATAACAGATCTGCACCGGAGGCTACATCAGGGCAGCTACAGGGCGCAGCCCGGCAGGCGTCACTACATCCCAAAAGCGGATGGAAAACAACGCCCGCTCGGCATCGCCTCGCTGGAGGACAAGATCGTCCAGTATGCGCTGGTGAAAATCCTGAACGCAGTCTATGAAAACGACTTTATGGGGTTCTCATACGGGTTCAGACCCGGGCGAAGCCAGCACGATGCACTGGACGCACTGGCCACAGGGCTGGTACGCACTAACGTAAACTGGGTACTGGATGCCGACATCAGTCAGTTCTTCGACAGGGTGAGCCACGAATGGCTGATCAGGTTCACAGAGCATCGGATCGGCGACCGGAGGGTAATCAGGCTCATACGTAAGTGGCTCACAGCCGGGACGTCGGAGGAGGGTCAATGGCGAGCAACGGAGGAAGGCACCCCACAGGGTGCGGTCATCTCACCGCTGCTGGCAAACATATACCTCCACTACGTCTTCGATCTGTGGGCGCATCAGTGGCGACGTCGCTATGCCACAGGCAATGTGGTAATGGTCAGATACGCCGATGACATCGTCATCGGGTTCGACAAACGATACGATGCCCGGCGCTTCCGTATAGCCATGCAGCGCAGACTGAGGGAGTTCGGACTCACGGTTCACCCGGAGAAAACCCGTCTGATGGAGTTCGGCCGCTTCGCTGCCGAAAACCGTGCCATCAGGGGAAAAGGCAAACCAGAAACGTTCAACTTCCTCGGGTTCACGCACATCAGCGGGAAAGATCGCAACGGCAGGTTCATGCTGATACGAAAGACCCGCCGGGATCGGATGACGGCAACTCTGAAAGCCATCAAAGACGGTCTGCGAAGGCGCTGGCATTACTCAATCCCCGAACAGGGAAAATGGCTCAGGAGAGTGGTTCAGGGATACCTGAACTATCACTCGGTACCGGGCAACTTCCCCACCATGCAGAAGTTCAGGACACACGTAACAAACCTCTGGCGCCGGGCGCTCAGGCGCAGGAGCCAGAAGGATGATACGACCTGGACGAAAGCAAACAAACTGGCAGCCGCATGGCTACCAAGGGTTCGGGTTCTTCATCCATAGCCTGTGGAGCGGTTCACCGCCAGACACCCGAGGCAGGAGCCCGGTGCGTAAATCGCGCACGCCGGGATCTGTGCGGGGGGTATCCGGTAACGGGTATCCCTACCGCGACATATTTAACAGCGTGACGATAATCCAGATCGCCTGCCGGATAATGGTGCCAACTTACTGATTTAGTGTACGATGGTGTCTTTGAGGTGCTCCAGTGGCTTCCATCTCCATCAGTTGTCCCTCCTGCTCAGCTACTGAAGGCGTGGTGCGTAACGGTAAAAGTACTGCCGGACATCAGCGCTATCTCTGCTCTCACTGCCGTAAAACATGGCAGCTACAGTTCACTTACACCGCCTCTCAGCCCGGTACGCACCAGAAAATCATTGATATGGCCATGAATGGCGTTGGATGCCGGGCAACCGCCCGCATTATGGGCGTTGGCCTCAACACGATTTTACGTCACTTAAAAAACTCAGACCGCAGTCGGTAACCTCACGCATACAACCGGGCAGTGACGTCATTGTCTGCGCGGAAATGGACGAACAGTGGGGCTACGTCGGGGCTAAATCACGTCAGCGCTGGTTATTTTACGCCTATGGCAGGATGTGCAGGACGGTGGTGGCACGCGTCTTTGGTGAGCGTACTCTGGCCACGCTGGAGCGTCTTCCGGGCCTGCTGTCGGCCTTTGAGGTCGTGGTATGGATGACGGATGGCTGGCCGCTGTATGAATCCCGCCTGAAGGGAGAACTGCACGTTATCAGCAAGCGATATACGCAGCGAATTGAGCGGCATAACCAGAATCTGAGGCAGCATCTGGCAAGGCTGGGCAGGAAGTCACTGTCGTTCTCAAAATCGGTGGCGCTGCATGACAAAGTCATCGGGCATTATCTGAACATAAAACACTATCAGTAAGTTGGAGTCATTACCAACCAGTTCACCACCTACTCGCTCCGCGATTGTGGCAGTCTTCGAAATCCCCGGACGATCCGCCTTTATGAAAGTCTTGCTCAATTCAAATCTTCAGGCTTATGGGTTACTACTCATGCTTGGTTAAATGACCGTTTCGTCTTACCGGAATCCCAGCAGAAGAACTTGGCAGAGTTGAAACGATCTTTCCTTGATCCTGCACTCAAGCAGATAAATGAGAAAACACCTTTACTTGCTAAGTATAGTATTGATGATTCAGGAAAATTTCTGTTCTCAATAATTGATAAGCAAAATCCCGTCTGACATAAATCAGCACACATGAGCCTGTCATTTGACAAATTTTTGTCATGAAGATGGGCGGATTTCCACACAGCACCGGCGCCCGGTAAGGTGGGCGGATTCCCACACGGCACCGGCGCCCGGCAAGGTGGGCGGATTCCCACACGGCACCGGCGCCCGGTAAGGTGGGCGGATTCCCACACGGCACCGGCGCCCGGCAAGATGGGCGGATTCCCACACGGCACCGGCGCCCGGTAAGGTGGGCGGATTCCCACACGGCACCGGCGCCCGGTAAGGTGGGCGGATTCCCACACGGCACCGGCGCCCGGCAAGGTGGGCGGATTTCCACACAGCACCGGCGCCCGGTAAGGTGGGCGGATTTCCACACAGCACCGGCGCCCGGCAAGGTGGGCGGATTCCCACACGGCACCGGCGCGCGGCAAGGTGGGCGGATTTCCACACAGCACCGGCGCCCGGCAAGGTGGGCGGATTCCCACACGGCACCGGCGCGCGGCAAGGTGGGCGGATTCCCACACGGCACCGGCGCGCGGCAAGGTGGGCGGATTTCCACACGGCACCGGCGCCCGGCAAGGTGGGCCGATTCCCATATCGACATGTATGTAGCTTGTGTTATCTGTGGATTGTGCAGCTCAGCGGGTCGCTGGTCGTATGGCGGAGTGTCCCCCGTAACCGGCCGCGTGCGGCCGCTAACGCGCAGTACGGCGCCGCGTCCCGCAGACGGGCCGCCGTTCCCGCGCGCAGCACTGCGCACCCCCGTGGGGGACGTACGGCAGCTGCGTGGCGGTGAGCGGGATTAGGGCTTTGCAGCTACCGTGTTAAGTTCCCTGGTGTCGCTGAAATAGTTGATGAACATCCCCCTAAGCGTCAGCAGCAAGCTGCCGCCGCTTAGGCCCCGGAAATCACGCCCTTTACGTCGTAAACGCCGTAAAGCCCGCTCACCGGGGTTAAAAGGGATTACTTTGACTTCTTCATTGCTGTTCGCGAGTTAAGGCTAATCAGGGCAGGGGGTAGGGTGGCAGAATTTATAGCCCGGCAACCGGCTACGCCGGGCTTTCGGCGCCATTTTACAACACAGACGGCTTTGTTGAATAAATCGAACTTTTGCTGAGTTGAAGGATCAGATCACGCATCTTCCCGACAACGCAGACCGTTCCGTGGCAAAGCAAAAGTTCAAAATAACCAACTGGCCCACCTACAATAAAGCCCTCATCAACCGTGGCTCCATAACTTTCTGGCTGGATGATGAAGCTATTCAGGCCTGGTATGAGTCGGCAACGCCTTCATCACGGGGAAGACCTCAGCGCTATTCTGATCTCGCCATCACCACCGTTCTGGTCATTAAACGCGTGTTCAGGTTGACCCTGCGGGCTGCACAGGGTTTTATTGATTCCATTTTTACACTGATGAATGTTCCGTTGCGCTGCCCGGATTACACCAGTGTCAGCAAGCGCGCAAAGTCGGTTAATGTCAGTTTCAAAACGTTCACCCGGGGTGAAATCGCGCATCTGGTGATTGATTCCACCGGGCTGAAGGTCTTTGGTGAAGGCGAATGGAAAGTCAAAAAGCATGGCCAGGAACGCCGTCGTATATGGCGAAAGTTGCATCTGGCAGTTGACAGCAACACACATGAAATCATCTGTGCAAACCTGTCGCTGAACAATGTGACGGACTCAGAAGCCTTCCCGGGTCTTATCCGGCAGACTCACAGAAAAATCAGGGCAGCATCGGCAGACGGCGCTTACGACACCCAACTCTGTCACGATGAACTGCGGCGTAAGAAAATCAGCGCGCTTATCCCGCCCCGAAAAGGCGCGGGTTACTGGCCCGGTGAATATGCAGACCGTAACCGTGCTGTTGCGAATCAGCGGCTGACCGGGAGTAATGCGCGGTGGAAATGGACAACAGATTACAACCGTCGCTCGATAGCGGAAACGGCGATGTACCGGGTAAAACAGCTGTTCGGAGGTTCACTGACACTGCGTGACTACGATGGTCAGGTTGCAGAGGCTATGGCCCTGGTACGAGCGCTGAACAAAATGACGAAAGCAGGTATGCCTGAAAGCGTGCGTATTGCCTGAAAACACAACCCGCTACGGGGGAGACTTACCCGAAATCTGATTTATTCAACAAAGCCGCGCGGGGCTAACAGGTAAGATGAAATTAAGGTTTTACGAACACTGCCACTGTAATTAATTACCGCTACTTTCATAAATCACCTCAGAATTTTTTGTTGAACTTCTTAGGGTCGAAATTCTCACCGATTTTCTTGAAGAATTCTTTATCAATAATGCCGGGACTCTCTGCTTTTTTACTTTCCTGCACTTCAGGCTCAGACGGTTGTGTATTGTGCAATACACTTTCCGCTGCACCCTTCGCGCTACTCTTATCATGCGTATTGTGCAATACATTTTTTCGGTTTTGCCGCGTTCTATACAGTGCCATCTCAAGCCCTTTGGCTGTTACCGAAAAGCTGTATTCGCTGTCGAGGATTTCAGCAATTTCATGCCGCGTTAGCCCTCTGTCCAGCCAGTTCTCGATTTCATTTAGGCGCAATCTGACAGCAGCCGATAAGTTGCGGGGTTTCAGATCTGCTGGTTTATTCATAACCCCCTCCGTTGTATGAAAATGACTCTACAACACTCGTAAGAAGGGGTCAATCGAGTTTTGTAGTTTATCTGTAGTTTTATTGTAGTCTATTTGTAGTCTGTCACGTTTTTTGTAGTTTATTTGTAGTTTATTTGTAGTTTTATTGTAGTCTATTTGTAGTCTTACAACACTAAGGCAAAACGTTTTTTGTAGTTTATCTGTAGTTTATCTGTAGTTTTTGGTTGCTCAGATGGTCATGCAAGCATGACCATCAAAGAATAGGACGCTTTTTAGCCAAATGCCCCTTAACCTACGGAGATCGCCCTACCAAAAAAAGATGATTTTTTATCCCTTAACCTGCTATACACCTAACGCAGCGTGATAAATCACGCTATCGCACTGATTTAAAAGAAAAAAAACAAAATTTAGCCATGCTGCGGTATTACCCAGGTATTACAAATCAAATCTAAATTACTGATTTAAATAACTTTTTATTTATTACTTTGGTAATACTATGATTTCACCGTATTAGACACCCTTTTTTCGTTTAAAAAATGCACAAATTGAGGACTGAATGGGCTTTGTTGAATAAATCGAACTTTTGCTGAGTTGAAGGATCAGATCACGCATCTTCCCGACAACGCAGACCGTTCCGTGGCAAAGCAAAAGTTCAAAATAACCAACTGGCCCACCTACAATAAAGCCCTCATCAACCGTGGCTCCATAACTTTCTGGCTGGATGATGAAGCTATTCAGGCCTGGTATGAGTCAGCAACACCTTCTTCACGAGGCAGACCTCAGCGCTATTCTGACCTTGCCATCACGACTGTGCTGGTCATTAAACGCGTATTCAGGCTGACCCTGCGCGCTGCGCAGGGCTTTATTGATTCCATTTTTTCTCTGATGAACGTTCCGCTACGCTGCCCGGATTACAGCTGTGTCAGCAGGCGGGCAAAGTCGGTTAATATCAGTTTCAAAACGCCCACCCGGGGTGAAATCGCACACCTGGTAATTGATTCCACCGGGCTGAAGGTCTTCGGTGAAGGCGAGTGGAAAGTCAAAAAGCATGGTCAGGAACGCCGCCGTATCTGGCGTAAGCTGCATCTGGCAGTTGACAGCAACACACATGAAATCATCTGTGCAGACCTGTCGCTGAACAATGTGACGGACTCAGAAGCCTTCCCGGGTCTTATCCGGCAGACTCACAGAAAAATCAGGGCAGCCGCGGCAGACGGGGCTTACGATACCCGGCTCTGTCACGATGAACTGCGCCGCAAAAAAATCAGCGCGCTTATCCCACCCCGAAAAGGCGCGGGTTACTGGCCCGGTGAATATGCAGACCGTAACCGTGCAGTGGCTAATCAGCGAATGACCGGGAGTAATGCGCGGTGGAAATGGACAACAGATTACAACCGTCGCTCGATAGCGGAAACGGCGATGTACCGGGTAAAACAGCTGTTCGGGGGTTCACTGACGCTGCGTGACTACGATGGTCAGGTTGCGGAGGCTATGGCCCTGGTACGAGCGCTGAACAAAATGACGAAAGCAGGTATGCCTGAAAGCGTGCGTATTGCCTGAAAACACAACCCGCTACGGGGGAGACTTACCCGAAATCTGATTTATTCAACAAAGCCCGTAGGCAATATTTCGATCGGCTTCATTGGCGAGGAGAGAAAGATACTCTTCCCGCGTCATAGACTGAGAAAAACGTCCGCATATGGTTACCTCCAGTGGCCAGACTTAAAGTATAGATAATGCCGCGTCAGCGGCATGGAGGCGCCAGCTGAAGTTGAATGGAGTACTGCGGGTAAATGGCGCCGTCGCCCGGCGCAGCCGGCTGCTGTTTTGACAGGTTCTGCCTCACCCACCCCCTTCCCTGCAAAGCTATACCCGCTAAAAACGGCTCAGATGCCTCTGTACGCGGTCGGAGTGGTCCCGGCAAGGCGACAGCCGCAGTCGGGGCGTATCTCCGCGTTAGCGGGCCGTTAGGGCCGCTTACGAGCGTGTATCCCAGAACTTACCGCGACACTACTCACAGAGATGACGAAGAGTAGTTACAACACCCATCATTAAAAGCGACACTACTCCCGGCCTTCGGCCGGGGGCGGCGGCGCTTTTCAGTGGTGGGGAGGGGCTCCTGGCCGGCAAACCGGCGCCGGTTTTATGATGAATTTTCATTTGAATGCTGTAACTAACTTGGTTCTCCGGCCGGGGCCCGTCGCGCAGCGATGGGAGCTCTCTCTAGCGCGCGCGGTATTCCTGCACCGTCTGGGTGAAATCAGTAAGCGTTAACCGGACGCCGTATTGACACTGGTCAGGCAGGTATAGCCACGTTCCACGGCAGAAGTTCACCAACCCTGTTGGAAGGCCACTCAGGCAGAACGCTCAGGATGTGGCGCAGATACGCTTCTGGATCGATACCGTTCAGACGGCACGTTCCGATCAGTCCGTACAGCAGTGCACCACGTTCGCCACCATGATCGCTCCCGAAGAAGATGTAGTTTTTCTTTCCCAGGCAGACGGCGCGAAGCGCCCGCTCCGCGGCGTTATTGTCGGGTTCCGCCAGACCGTCACGGCAGTAGTAGGGGTTTGAGGGCCAATGGAACGAAAACGTACGCTAAGAAGTTAATTCATTGTTTAAATTGAAATTTAGTTCTCTTAGTTCCCCCTTCAAAATATCCTCCGGTAGCGTAAACGTATAATGCCCCAGCATATTGATATGCCCGTGCATCAGTGGGGACAACCGGGCGATATCTTCAACCCCGATTTCTTCTCCATTACTGCGTATCCAGCTCAGGGCTTCCTGCATATAAAGTGTGTTCCACAGTACCACTGCGTTAGTGACCAGGCCCAGTGCCCCCAGCTGATCTTCCTGACCTTCACGATAGCGCTTTCTGATCTCACCGCGCTGCCCGTAGCAGATCGCCCTCGCCACAGCATGGCGGCCTTCCCCCCGGTTTAGCTGCGTCAGGATCCGCCGACGATAATCCTCATCATCAATATAATTAAGAAGGTACAGCGTCTTGTTGACGCGCCCCACTTCCATGATCGCCTGTGCCAGCCCTGATGGGCGCGAGCTTTTCAGCAAAGAGCGAATGAGTTCTGAAGCATGAATGGTGCCCAGTTTCAGCGAACCGGCGGTTCGCATCATCTCATCCCACTGATCCTCGGCTTTCGACAGATCGGCACAACCACGTGCCAGTTCGTCCAGTGCACCGTAATTTGCCGATTTATCCACTCGCCAGAATACCGCTTCACCGGCATCGGCAAGCCGGGGGGAAAACTGGTATCCCAGCAGCCAGAAGAGGCCAAAAATAATGTCGCTGGTACCGGCTGTGTCTGTCATGATCTCAACCGGATTCAGCCCTGTCTGCTGCTCCAGAAGGCCTTCCAGCACAAAAATGGAATCTCGTAATGTGCCGGGGACAACGATGCCGTGGAATCCAGAGTACTGATCAGAGACGAAGTTGTACCAGGTGATGCCACGTCCGGAACCAAAATATTTTCTGTTAGGTCCTGAATTGACGGTTTTCACCGGCGTGACAAAGCGCATGCCATCAGCTGAAGCCACTTCGCCACCACCCCAGCGGCCAGCAAGCTCCAGTGTGGACTGAAAATCAACCAGGCGGGCATTGGCGCTGACCAGCGTTTCTGCCCGGAGGTAATTCTGTTTTACCCAGCTAAGCCGGTGGCGCGTCAGCGCCGGTATATTGTGCTTTATCAGCGGTTCCAGCCCGATATTGCAGGCCTCTGCCATCAGGACCGCGCACAGGCTGATGTGCAGATCCTGTGCCCGGGCCCCGGATTCACTGACATGCGTAAACTCACGTGTAAATCCCGTTCTGGCATCTATTTCAAGCAACAGTTCCGTCAAATCTACTGGCGGGAGTAGCAGCCTTACCCGACTGTTGAGACGATGCAACGATGGTGGCTCCTCCAGTTTCTCCAGGCTGCTGATAGTCAGGGAAGGATGTTTACCGTCATGGCAAATATGAACCTCCGCATTTCCTTCAAAGCGGGATGCGACGGTTTTCCAGGTTTCATCTAGCTGGACCGCCAACTGTTGCACGCCTTTATGTCCATCAGTGGGATGTCCCAGCGCCCGGCAAACGGGGACCCGCTGAGCCTGCCATTCTTCCCCCTGCAACAGCTTCTCGCGGGGATTTCCCCAGCGATCGCTGTTTTCGAGCCAGATGTCCCTTCGACGTAGTGCATCCTGAAGGCGCTCCAGCAGACAAAGCGAGTAACCGGCACGCTGTATCCGGCCCTCCGCATCGTATACCAGGCGTTTCCAGGGGCCGGTAATAATATGTTCAGGCGCATTGTCCAGGATGCGCTTTTTCGAGCCGTTCAGTTCGGTCAGATAATGAATGGCGGACAACGTATGTTCTCCGGCTGGCGCTGCCTGGAAATGCAGGTCGCGCAATACCGCCGGAAGAAAGCGCTTTACCCGCCCGTACTGCTCCACCATTTCGTCATGGAAATTGTTGTTCTGAGGCCGGGCCAGCTCATTTACCTTGCTGACGGATTCTGCCAGCCTGCTTTTCGGTATGCTGTTGAATATGGTCTCCCTCAGTTCAGCATCGTCAGCCTGTTCATCCAGCAACAATGAACATGCCCGCGCCAATATTAGCGCAGCACGATCAAGATCTTTAAGCGTCCTGAGCCGTTTTTTCTGCCCCGTTTTCTTCGCCGCACGAGTGATATCCAGTATCAGCATATCGAGCACATCAACGGCCTCATCCAGCGCCGCAGTCTCCTGCGCTTTAACGAATGCTGTGAGTACGGCCAGTTTTCTCTGCTGTGGCATTCGCGCGATATATTTTACCGACGCCATGCCTGCGTAACGGGCCAAATTACGCAGTTGTATAGCAGGCAGACCGGTAAAATTCAGTCGGGAAAATTCCAGGTTTCGCAGCCGGATATACCGCTCCAGCGCTTCGGTAAATGCCGGGCCGCTGACGGTGACCGGTCCCTTTTTCAGTTGCTCCAGCGGTGAAGTACGCTGCCCCTCAGGAATGTCCAGAAGCTCCGTCACGCGGGCGGTCTGCCAGCTGTCCGGCAACGCGGCCAGTTTCTTCCACAGCCGCTGATTTGCCCGTTCGCGTATTTCACTGACGAGACGTACAAGTGTGGTTGCTCCGGGCAGCAGGACCTTATTCTGAAGCAGCCACGCGGTGGCAAAATCAAACATAAGGCCGGGTCGCTCATTACTGAGCCATGCGCGGGTGTACAGCAGGCGCTTCAGGCGGAAAGACCAGGGGAAATCGCCAAATTCATGGTAACCGTAATATTCCTTAATCAGCGCAGTATGCTCTCTGAGGGTGGTAACCCGTTCTGCGTAGCGGGTAAGGACTTCCGGACGGCGAATATTAAGCTGCACCGCGACAAATTGCTGAACACCTGGCAGAACCCGGGTTAAGTCTGTCAGAAAGGTGCCCAGAAAACGGGCGGTGGTGAGCTGAAGCGCAATTCCCAGCCGGTTATGCCTTCCCCGCCGCTGGTTAATGAAGGCAAGATCCCGCTCATCAAGATGAAAATAGCGCGCCAGCTGCACGTCATTGGGTTCTGCAACATAGCGACCATAATTCAGTTCCTGCTCAGTGGTCAGAAAATCGACGGGCATACCGGCCTCCCTGCCTGATGGTCATGAATTAACAATTTCGCAACCGTCCGAAATATTATAAATTCTCGGACACACTAAAATGGTGTTGTCTAGGTGTCTATTAAATCGATTTTTTGTTATAACAGACACCCACTGTCCGATATTTGATTTAGGATACATTTTTATGCGACTTTTTGGTTACGCACGGGTATCAACAAGCCAGCAGTCCCTCGATATTCAGATCAAGGGGCTTAAAGAGGCGGGGGTGAAAGCCAGTCGCATATTTACCGACAAAGCATCCGGCAGTTCTACCGACAGGAAAGGACTGGATCTGCTGCGAATGAAGGTGGAGGAAGGTGACGTCATCCTGGTGAAGAAACTCGACCGGCTTGGCCGCGACACTGCCGATATGATCCAACTGATAAAAGAATTCGACGCTCAGGGAGTCGCGGTCCGATTCATAGACGACGGGATCAGCACCGACGGTGAAATGGGGAAAATGGTTGTGACCATTCTTTCAGCTGTAGCCCAGGCCGAACGCAGGAGGATTCTGGAGCGTACGAACGAAGGACGGCAGGAGGCCAGGCTGAAAGGTATCCGGTTTGGCCGAAAGCGCATCATCGACAGAAATAGTGTACTGGCACTTCATCAGCAGGGAACTGGTGCAACAGATATTGCCCGCCGGCTCAGTATTGCCCGTTCCACTGTTTATAAAATTCTGGAAGATGAGAGCCGGGTTAATCTGAGCAAAATTTGAGGACGAACATGAGTGATGTAAAGGCATTCAACAATTGCATGAGTGTGTTCTGGCGACAGCATGAAGCCGAATTCTCTCGCTTTCTGACATCGAAGACAGGTGATAGCGAAAAAGCAGCAGACCCGGAGAAGACGAAGGTGATTATCGTGACGCTTGCCGAAACGACACCTGTACTGGAAGCCGCTAACCTGCAGCAGGATCTACGCCGAGCTGGCATCGAGCCGTGGGCATGGGTCGTTAATAACAGCCTGGCAGCTGCTCAACCGTCTTCGCCTTTCCTGAAGATCAGGGCGAACCGCGAGCTGCCTCTCATCTCTGATGTGGAAGAGCAGTATGCAAAGCGTATTGCATTAACAGCGCTACAGAGCGAAGAGCCGGTTGGTATTGACCTGCTGGAAGAAATGGCGAAGTAATAATGAAGGGGGCAAATGCCCCCTTCGTCTTTATTTCAGTCTTTTACCTGAATCATCAACGACTTTTTCACCGTCTTCCTTGGTGAAAGCCGCTTTCTGGGCATCTGGAAGGATATCGAGAACAACCTCTGAAGGACGGCAAAGTTTAGTTCCCAGTGGCGTCACTACGATCGGACGGTTGATCAGAATCGGATGCTGTAGCATAAAGTCGATGAGCTGGTCGTCAGTAAATTTATCTTCTGCAAGACCCAGTTCCTCATACGGCTCGACGTTCTTACGCAGCAAAGCCCGGACGGAAATGCCCATATCCGCAATGAGTTTGAGCAGCTCATCGCGTGAAGGTGGAGTCTCAAGGTAAAGAATAACGGTCGGCTCGATACCGCTGTTGCGGATCATCTCCAGCGTATTACGCGACGTGCCGCAGGCTGGGTTGTGATAAATGGTGATGTTGCTCATATCAGTATCTCATTACAAAGTGAAAGAGAGACGTAGCGCCAGCGCGGCCAGCGTTACAAACAGCACAGGCAGAGTCATGACGATCCCGGTGCGGAAATAGTATCCCCATGTGATGGTCATGTTCTTCTGTGAAAGGACATGCAGCCAGAGCAACGTTGCCAGGCTACCAATAGGTGTAATTTTCGGTCCAAGATCGCAGCCAATCACGTTGGCAAAAATCATCGCCTCTTTGATAACGCCTGTTGCAGTGCTGCCATCAATAGAGAGAGCACCAACCAGCACGGTAGGCATATTGTTCATGATGGAAGAGAGGAAAGCCGTCAGGAAGCCAGTACCAAACGTCGCGGCCCAAAGTCCTTTATCTGCCAGCACGTTCAACACACCGGAGAGGTATTCTGTTAGTCCGGCATTACGCAGACCATAGACCACCAGATACATTCCCAGAGAGAATATGACGATCTGCCATGGCGCACCGCGAAGCACTTTGCCAGTGTTAATGGCATGGCCTCGCTTCGCCACCGCAAACAGAATGACAGCCCCTACAGCAGCAATCGCACTGACCGGGATACCCAACGGCTCAAGGACGAAAAAGCCAACCAGAAGAAGGATCAACACTATCCAGCCGGTTCTGAAGGTTGCCAGATCTTTAATCGCTTTTGCCGGTGCTTTCAGGAGAGCCAGGTCGTAAGTTGGCGGAATATCTTTGCGGAAGAACAGATGCAGCATCACCAGCGTGGCGATAATGGCTGCGATATCCACCGGCACCATTACCGACGCATACTCAGTGAAACCCAGCCCAAAGAAGTCTGCAGAAACGATGTTAACCAGGTTGGACACGATAAGCGGCAGACTGGCCGTATCGGCAATAAACCCGGCGGCCATGACAAATGCCAGCGTAGTGCCTTTGCTGAAACCTAATGCAAGCAGCATGGCGATAACAATTGGCGTCAGAATCAATGCCGCACCATCGTTGGCAAACAGTGCCGCCACCGCTGCGCCGAGCAAAACGATATAGGTAAACAGCAAACGCCCGCGACCGTTACCCCAACGTGAAACGTGCAGCGCCGCCCATTCGAAAAAGCCCGATTCATCGAGCAGAAGGCTGATAATAATCACGGCAATAAAGGTCGCCGTCGCATTCCAGACAATATTCCACACTACAGGGATATCACCAAAATGGACTACGCCAGAGATCAGCGCCAGTACCGCGCCCAGCGTCGCACTCCAGCCGATCCCTAATCCCTTCGGTTGCCAGATAACCAAAACGATGGTCAGGACAAAAATAGCGCCTGCCAGTAACATAAATCCTCCAGACAGGACGGCTTTGCCGCCCTGTATATACAAAAAAAATTAAACAACCAGCTCTCTGAGTTTCTCGATGCCAGTGGGCTCTGCAGCCATTACCGGTACTAACGCTATGCGGCTTGCATGCTGGTTTTTCACAACCTCGATTTGAGGACGCTCTTGTAGGGCGCGCTGGCAAAGCAGCGGCGATTGCGTCTGTGCAATCGAAAGGCTGTTATTGATAATCCAGCCCCAGGGATGAATCCCCGCACGTTCAAGATCGGACTGCAGGTTTGCCGCTTCCAGTACAGGTGTGGTTTCAGGCAGAGTGACCAGCAAAACTTTGGTACGTTCCTGGTCCTGAAGCTGCATCATCGGAGTGGTAAAATGACCTTTATCCCCCATCTTCCTGGCAATCTCACGGTGATAAGCCCCGGTAGCATCAAGCAGTAATAGCGTATGCCCGGTAGGTGCCGTATCCATGACCACAAACCGTTTGCCAGCTTCACGAATTACGCGTGAAAACGCCTGGAACACCGCAATCTCTTCTGTGCAAGGAGAACGTAAATCCTCTTCGAGCAGCCGTTTCCCAGCCTCATCCAGATCCCTGCCTTTCGTCTCAAGAACATGCTGACGATAGCGTTCAGTTTCATCGTGAGGGTTGATTCGGCTGACCTGCAGATTTTTGAGGCTGCCATTGAGCGTTGTACTGAGATGTGCAGCAGGATCTGAGGTGGTGAGATGCACATCAAAACCCTTATCCGCCAGACTGACGGCGATAGCCGCAGCCATTGTGGTTTTGCCCACACCACCTTTGCCCATCAGCATAATCAAACCGTGTTCACTGCGGGCGATATCATCAACCAGGACAGACAACGACATATTCTCTGGCTTGTTCTGTGGGCTTTGTTCAGGAAGCGATGTTATCTCAGCGTGTTCGTTGAGCAGGCCTTTCAATGCGGATACACCAACCATGTTCAGCGGCTGCAGGTATAAGTTGTCTGTCGGCAAATCAGATAACCCGGCAGGAAGATTTGCCAGCGCCTCTTGGGAAGTTGCGATTAAGTGGTCCGCAGCTCCCGATATGACGCCCCAAACCGTCCTTTATCGACGTCCTGTGGCTCAATTTTCCAATTTTCAGCCCAAAATCGTCTCTTCGTGGCTGATTTTGGCCCTGTTTCAGGCCAATTTCCTCATTTCAGGTAGATCTCGCCTGTGCCCGTATCAATTGGTCAACTCGAACCAGGTTCGCCAGGGTGAATAACATCGCCAGTTGACTGTCATTTTTAGCCAGCCCCTTGTACCTGGCTTTGACGAAACCAAACTGACATTTTACTATCCGAAATGGATGCTCAACCTTCGCTCGGATACTCGCTTTCAGGTATTCGTAACGGATGGCCAGCTTGTTCTTGCGCGGGTGTTGCTTCAATGCATTCACTTTGCCGGGACGCTTGGCGATAAGCCAGTCTGCGCTGACATCGCTGAGCTCATCGCGCTTTTCGGCCCCCTGATAACCAGCATCGGCTGAGATAAATTCTTCATCGCCATGCAGTAACTTGCCAACCTGATTGAGGTCGTGCTCGTTAGCCGCCGTGGTCACCAGACTGTGGGTCAGGCCACTTTTGGCGTCCACGCCAATGTGCGCTTTCATGCCGAAGTACCACTGGTTACCTTTCTTGGTCTGGTGCATGTCTTCATCACGGCTGTTGTGTTTGTTTTTGGTAGAGCTGGGGGCTTGAATGATGGTGGCATCCACCAAGGTGCCCTGGGTCATTAGAACGCCACACTCTGCTAGCCAGTGATTAACGGTACTGAAGATTTTGCGGGCCAGTTCATGCTGCTCCAGCAAATGCCGGAAATTCATGATGGTAGTGCGGTCTGGAATGGCTTTATCCAGTGACAGGCGAGCAAATTGGCGCATGGAGGCGATTTCATAGAGGGCATCTTCCATGGCCTCATCGCTCAGGTTGTACCATTGCTGCATGCAGTGAATACGCAGCATGGTTTCCAGCGGATAGGGCCTGCGACCATTACCGGCCTTGGGATACACAGGCTCGATAACGCCAAGTAATTTGTCCCAGGGAAGCAAGTCATCCATTCTGCCAAGGAAAACTTCTTTGCGGGTCTGGCGGCGTTTACTGGAAAACTCACTGTCGGCAAAAGTCAGTTGCTGGCTCATCCGGTTACTCATTCTGGGTTCAGGTTACAACACGATGATCTCACATCTCGGACTTATTCGCACCTTCCCTTGCTCCCGTTGCCATATTGCAGCGGCCAGTGCATCACGTTCTGCTTCGCTCGCAGGCAGGACACCGTTAATGACTAAATACTGATTTTTAAGGCCAATAGCTGATAATTCGTCATGAGTACGAGCGACTTCCTGCAGTGTTGATTTTTGCAATCGCGCGACCAGCACAAGGCGAGTTCGTTCAGGATCGGATAATGCCTCAACCGCATGAGCATATTGCTCGCGTTGTTTTTCCAGCCCAGCCATTGGACCAAGACAGGAAGCACCATCCGGGTTACTTTCGATGAAGCTGCTCCAGGCTCCGGGAAGCTGAAGAAGGCGAATAGTGTGGCCAGTTGGGGCAGTATCAAAAATGATGTGATCAAAGCGGGTCAGCAGAGAAGCGTCAGTCAGTAAGCCAGTAAACTCGTCGAATGCAGCGATCTCTGTCGTACAAGCTCCTGAAAGCTGTTCACTGATGCTGTTAACAACGTCATCAGGCAAAAGACCTTTAATAGGGTCAACGATTCTGGCGCGGTATTGCTGGGCGGCGTCCTGCGGGTCAATCTCCAGAGCCGAAAGACCAGACACAGCAGTCACGGGCTGGATAGTGTTACCGATAGTCTGATCGAATACCTGACCGACATTGGAAGCCGGGTCGGTACTGACAAGCAGAACACGCTTTCCCAGTTCAGCCAGACGTATAGCCGTTGCGCAGGAAATCGAAGTTTTGCCTACACCTCCCTTACCGGTGAAAAACAGGTAAGACGGGATATTCTCTAAGAATTTCATATGTCCTCCTGACATACTCAACAACAGGAAGTTTTACCACCACAGCAACTGGTGGAAGCTAAACCCACCTTTTCCAGCGGTATACCAAACCAGCGAGCCAGTTCAGCGCGTTTTGGGTATCGCCCGGCCATCACCGTTTCACCATCAAGCAACAGCAGCGGAAGCCCTTCAGCTCCAGAAGCCTCAAGGAATGCTTTCGCTTTTTCGTTCTCAACGAAGCTCATAGGCTGCTGCGCCAGGTTATAACGTTCGATCTGAACCCCACGCCCTTTCAGCCATTGCACATCAGCAGAAAAATTGACCAAAACCTGATCGACATCTGAACCACAAACGCCGGTACTGCAGCACATTGCCGGATCAAACACCGTTAACATTTTCATCTTTAACACCTCATATTCGTAAAAACATATATGTACAGGCAAAATTTTTAGATACAAACAGCCTTACCGCTGCCAGAGCAGTTGGCCGATGCCAGCTTACGGGCGATGGCCTGTACGTCGTCCTGTTGACTTAACCAGGCCTGCTCAATCACCAGGGCAGCCCAGGAAGGAATATGCGGGGATAAGCGATAATGAACCCATTTCCCCTGCTTGCGATCCAGCAACAGGCCACTTTCCCGAAGCATCGCCAGATGGCGGGAGGTCTTGGGTTGTGATTGTTCCAGCGCTGTGCAGAGATCGCATACGCACAGCTCCCCCATCTCCCTGAGCAGTAGCACGATACCCAGGCGGGTTTCATCAGATAGTATTTTGAAAAGTTGTAGGGATGCAATTTCTGGCATTATGTACTCCTGCTATGAATGGGTATTGTCTCTCCACCAAAACAAGAAGTCAAAATCATATGTGTTTTCTCGCATGTGAGTGCAGGTGTCACTATGCGGTTAAAAAACGACCTGATGTGCGATCGTTACGTTAGTTGGGTAGGTAAAAAAGTCATTTGAGGCTAAAACATTGCTTAGTGCGGGCTTTCAGTTCATAGAGAAGAATGAATAATATCAATTATAACAATTGGTTATTTCCTTAGCGTACGTTTTCGTTCCATTGGCCCTCAGACCCCTTATTCAGTTGAGTGCATATCCAGTCATAGGATAGATTCTTACGTAGCGTTTCTGGCGTGCATTTTCGGGTGGTTTGTTACTGTTTTTAACGGGGACACGTCAGAAACGCGCTCAGGCCGTCTGAGCGGTACGCGTAATGCGGCGTTATGGTAAATAGCCTATGCTAATGTCCGCTAAGAGCTGTGAGTTCAACTGATGGACGCAACACACTTATTGAACCGTTCTGCGGGTGATTCATAGTCTAGCGTTTTTCTCGGCCTTTCGTTGAGCTGTCTGGCAACACTGTTAAGTCTTTGCTGGCTGTGAACCGATAAGTCAGTTCCTTTTGGAAAATATTGTCTGAGCAATCTGTTCGTATTTTCATTTGAGCCACGTTGCCAGGGGGATTGAGGATCGCAGAAGTAAACCTGAATATCTGTGGCTACAGTAAACCGGGTGTGGCTGGTCATTTCAGCGCCCCGGTCCCAGGTTAATGTTTTATAAAGTTCAGCAGGTAATTCCCGGGCTTGTCTGATGAGTGCAGATATAACCGTTATGGTCTTGTTGTCTCTGATCTTCGCCAGCATAACAAAACGGGAATGACGTTCTACGAGGGTGATTATATAGGAGTTTTTCGAGCCCTGAATCAAGTCACCTTCCCAGTGACCTGGAATGGCTCTGTCAGCCGCCTCTGGTGGCCTTTCGCTGATAGGTATCGTGTTCGGGATTGACCCTAATCCTTTCCCTTTAAGCGATGACGTTCTGGATCTACGCACTGCTCTTCCGCTTCTGAGGCATTGCTGCAGCTCTTTTTTTAATGCTCCCCGGGTTTGTATAAAAAGCGTTTTATAAATCGTTTCGTGTGACACATGCATTTCCTGATTATCCGGATAACAACGTTTCAGCCAACCGGCGATCTGTTCCGGCGACCAGTCCTGATGCATCTTCTCTGCAATGATTTTACACAATGCGGGGCTTTCAATTAGCTTGCACGGTTTTGGTCTCAGCGCATTTTCCCACGCAGTAGCATCGGCTTTTGCTGCTCGGTATTGTTTTGCACCACTGTGCCTCCTGACCTCGCGGCTAATCGTTGAGGGCGCTCTTGATAATTTGGCGGCGATGTCCCTGATGCTGAGTTTTGCTACCAGCCCTCTGGATATCTCCTCTCTTTCATCAAGCGAAAGCGCTAATCGGTGCCGTTTTCGCACGGGAGGACGGTAGCCGCCTGTCTGGTGGATAGTGGGCATAATGGAAGAATGATATCTGTCGAACATTCTGGCGATATCATGTAGAGAATCACCTTGCTTATATCTGTCCCAGATAATTGCCTTCTGCTCTGGCGTGTAGTTAATCCGAGTTCTTCGTTTCATGACAACGTCCCCCTTGATTAAGGATAGCGTTGCATCGACCCATTGAACTCACAGCGAGAAGCGGACATTGCAGACTGCCCAGTAGAAAAAGTGCTATCAGAATTATCTAAAGGAAGATCGTATTTACCATGTCTCATTCTAACTGTTTAATAAATTACAAAAATTAAAATTTCCATTTAATATCATCGCGTTAAGCAAGAGAATTAAACCTCTCATTTAATTTATGATTCTTATTTAATTCATGAGTTGGTGTAAAAATAGGTTGCCGCACTATAGAAAGACACATATTTAAACCCAGCAGGAAATCATATTTGAAAGTAATGTGTTTAAGGGGCTGCGTAACAAGAACAGCAAGTAAACACATAGTAATAACAGTTACCATTCCCATTTCGCAAGTGGCCATATCAGAGGTGAACTAATGCCTGCTGCAATTTTAAGAATTAAGGTTATCCTAATAATTCTTTTGTATGATTAAGATCATCGATAAATTTACTAAGGACTCATTAATGAAATTGCGACTCTGGAATCTATTACCCCATGATTACGCTCCTTTTTTTCGTATTCTTCACATCATTGTGGCATTTCTAATATTATCACAAATTATTAACTCTAATCTGACAGAGACCGAAGCAATTGGTGAACATAGTCTTGAAGGAGTTATAACCTGGATGCACATTATTTCAGGGTTAGGACTGATTATTTGTGGTTTTATTATGTTAAGTTGGATGCTTACTCAAAGAGGTTTTACTTATTATTTTTCATGGGTAGGGCTTGACTTTAGTGGTATTAAGCAAGATATAAAAACGTTGACTAGTTTCCGACTGCCCGATGCACATTCGGGAGGTATTGCCAGTACAATCCAAGGATTTGGAGTTCTAGCATTGCTAATTGTAGCACTTTCAGGTGGCCTATGGTTCTTGTTGAATACCATGCAGTCAAATCTGGCTGAAACAGTAATCCACTGGCATAAGTTCTTTACTACTTTCATTGAGGTCTATTTTTATGCACATGGTGCAATGGGAGTTTTGCATATTTTAATTGAAAAATATAAAAGCCGCTCAGTTAACCTAAGTGACTAATCTGTTGTGAGATAATATTACTTCAAGTTGAAGAAAACCCTAAAAATAAAATTTAGTTTACTAGAAGATGAAACAGCACTTGCAGAGACTTTTTAATTAAATTTAATAAAAACGAAAAAATATTCATGGCGAAATGATTGTTTAATTATCTATCATGGATAGAAATGTGAGTTAGTCGTCCTATTTTAGGAAGTTAATAATGACTAAAACAAAAGGGTTACCTCGTCCGCTGACGCACTACGCTTGGCTTTCCATTGCCACGGCTATTGCCACTATCGGACTCAAAGGTGTGGCGTGGAAAATGACCGGTTCGGTCGGTCTGCTATCTGATGCCATCGAATCCGTAGTTAACCTCGCAGGAGCCCTAATGGCGCTCTGGATGCTGACCTTGGCTGCGCTTCCGGCCGATGAGAACCATGCATATGGGCACGGCAAAGCCGAATATTTCTCGAGTGCTTTCGAAGGATTTCTGATCCTATTGGCGGCAGCCAGTATCGCCTATACCGCAGTTGAGCGGATGTTAACTCCACAGCCGCTTGAGGAGATTGGTCTCGGATTACTGGTTTCAACAGTCGCATCAATCCTTAATTTTGTGACGGCTCGCATTTTGTTAAGGGCTGGCAGGCAGCACAACTCTATCACTCTTGAGGCAGATGCTCATCACCTGCTGACCGATGTCTGGACGTCGGTCGGTGTCATTTTTGGTGTCGGACTGGTTTATCTGACCGGCTGGTTTTGGGTCGATCCGATCGTTGCATTGCTGGTCGCAGCCAACATCGTTTGGACTGGTTATCAGCTTATGAGTCGTTCAGCTGCAGGTCTGATGGACGTATCGCTACCCACGGAAGAACTCAAAAAAATCGAGTCACTGCTGGCAGGATATCGTGAACAGGGGCTTGATTTCCATGCACTACGTACACGCCAGGCTGGTGGGCGGGCGTTTATGACAATGCACATCCTAGTTCCTGGGCGATGGACTGTTCAATATGGGCACGACTGGGCCGAGCGTATAGAGAATGATATCCGCACCGCACTGCCTTTTATCCATATCACCACTCATGTGGAACCGTTGGAAGATCCCGCGTCAATGAACGACCAAACGCTCGACATTTCTGATCACTAAACTAACCACATGTCGCTGGTCGGGCAGGGTAACAAACCTCGCTCTACAAAAATTTCAGGTATTCTCTATAATTCTGAGGGTACTTGATGTGACCTGCGCCCAATTGTTGGGCACGCAATATTTTTAAAAAGTCCGCTTCTGGCACAAAGCGGACAGTGATCACCGTTCTTACGACTACTTTCTGACTTACTTCGTGACTTGCCCTAAGCATGTTGTAGTGCGATACTTGTAATGACATTTGTAATTACAAGGGGTGTAAGACATGGGTAGCATTAACCTACGTATTGACGATGAACTTAAAGCGCGTTCTTACGCCGCGCTTGAAAAAATGGGCGTAACTCCTTCTGAAGCGCTTCGTCTCATGCTCGAGTATATCGCTGACAATGAACGCTTGCCGTTCAAACAGACACTCCTGAGTGATGAAGATGCTGAACTTGTGGAGATAGTGAAAGAACGACTTCGTAATCCTAAGCCAGTACGTGTGACGCTGGATGAACTCTGATGGCGTATTTTCTGGATTTTGACGAGCGGGCACTAAAGGAATGGCGAAAGCTGGGCTCGACGGTACGTGAACAGTTGAAAAAGAAGCTGGTTGAAGTACTTGAGTCACCCCGGATTGAAGCAAACAAGCTCCGTGGTATGCCTGATTGTTACAAGATTAAGCTCCGGTCTTCAGGCTATCGCCTTGTATACCAGGTTATAGACGAGAAAGTTGTCGTTTTCGTGATTTCTGTTGGGAAAAGAGAACGCTCGGAAGTATATAGCGAGGCGGTCAAACGCATTCTCTGAACCAAAGCATGACATCTCTGTTTCGCACCGATGGTGACACTTCTGCTTTGCGTTGACAGGAGAAGCAGGCTATGAAGCAGCAAAAAGCGATATTAATCGCTCTGATCGTCATCTGTTTAACCGTCATAGTGACGGCACTGGTAACGAGGAAAGACCTCTGCGAGGTACGAATCCGAACCGGCCAGACGGAGGTCACTGTCTTCACAGCCTACGAATCTGAAAGGTAAGAGACCTGGCGGGGAGAGATCCCATAAGCGCTAACTTAAGGGTTGTGGTATTACGCCTGATATGATTTAACGTGCCGATGAATTACTCTCACGATAACTGGTCAGCAATTCTGGCCCATATTGGTAAGCCCGAAGAACTGGATACTTCGGCACGTAATGCCGGGGCTCTAACCCGCCGCCGCGAAATTCGTGATGCTGCAACTCTGCTACGTCTGGGGCTGGCTTACGGCCCCGGGGGGATGTCATTACGTGAAGTCACTGCATGGGCTCAGCTCCATGACGTTGCAACATTATCTGACGTGGCTCTCCTGAAGCGGCTGCGGAATGCCGCCGACTGGTTTGGCATACTTGCCGCACAAACACTTGCTGTACGCGCCGCAGTTACGGGTTGTACAAGCGGAAAGAGATTGCGTCTTGTCGATGGAACAGCAATCAGTGCGCCCGGGGGCGGCAGCGCTGAATGGCGACTACATATGGGATATGATCCTCATACCTGTCAGTTCACTGATTTTGAGCTAACCGACAGCAGAGACGCTGAACGGCTGGACCGATTTGCGCAAACGGCAGACGAGATACGCATTGCTGACCGGGGATTCGGTTCGCGTCCCGAATGTATCCGCTCACTTGCTTTTGGAGAAGCTGATTATATCGTCCGGGTTCACTGGCGAGGATTGCGCTGGTTAACTGCAGAAGGAATGCGCTTTGACATGATGGGTTTTCTGCGCGGGCTGGATTGCGGTAAGAACGGTGAAACCACTGTAATGATAGGCAATTCAGGTAATAAAAAAGCCGGAGCTCCCTTTCCGGCACGTCTCATTGCCGTATCACTTCCTCCCGAAAAAGCATTAATCAGTAAAACCCGACTGCTCAGCGAGAATCGTCGAAAAGGACGAGTAGTTCAGGCGGAAACGCTGGAAGCAGCGGGCCATGTGCTATTGCTAACATCATTACCGGAAGATGAATATTCAGCAGAGCAAGTGGCTGATTGTTACCGTCTGCGATGGCAAATTGAACTGGCTTTTAAGCGGCTCAAAAGTTTGCTGCACCTGGATGCTTTGCGTGCAAAGGAACCTGAACTCGCGAAAGCGTGGATATTTGCTAATCTACTCGCCGCATTTTTAATTGACGACATAATCCAGCCATCGCTGGATTTCCCCCCCAGAAGTGCCGGATCCGAAAAGAAGAACTAACTCGTTGTGGAGAATAACAAAAATGGTCATCTGGAGCTTACAGGTGGCCATTCGTGGGACAGTATCCCTGACAGCCTACAAAACGCAATTGAAGAACGCGAGGCATCGTCTTAACGAGGCACCGAGGCGTCGCATTCTTCAGATGGTTCAACCCTTAAGTTAGCGCTTATGGGAGAGATCCCCGCCACTCTTCGTGTGTCAGGTATCCTCAATGCACCCTTTCCTCTCCAAATAAAAAAGCTCCCGAAGGAGCTTTAAAATACAAGGGATGACTCTTAATCCCAATCAATCCAGTTGTAGACGATACGAAGTGACGGGCGCACAGCAGCAGTCACATCTTCGGTACTAAAGTCGATTGCATCACTGTAGATTTTGCAGTCCAACATTTCAATTGTTGTAGCAGCTTTTGTCACAGCGTTAACCCCGGAAGATTTGGATTCAGGGGTAGCAGCCATCGTGATATCAACATAGTCTTTCTCTGCAATGCGATCCTTAATGAACTGAAGAATATCGCCTTCGATAGTCTCCACGCACTGGACCTGGATTTCCCCAGAGTTTCGAATTGGACCGTGCTGGTTGAACTTCACACCATTCGGACCATAGTCCTCCACATCCTCGCGGGTCATTTCAGGAATTTGCGATGTGCGAACCGGTACGCTGATATCTTCATGGCCTGCAAAAGTGAGCTGGAATTCAGAAGATACCAGTCGTTCGCCTTTGGCCGCGTTGGCAGTATAGCGGCCCTTAATAAATTTACGGTTTCCCTTAGTGTTATTGTGCCCCATATAAAATCCTTTTACTGGAACGCCCGAACAATATCGGAGCTGTTATATATCGAAGAACCGGTCAACTGGAGGTTGACGGTGTTTTTCAGGAAATGCCCATTACTATCCCTGGGGGCATCGAGATCGAAACTAAGGTCCTGGATAGCGACATCAATGATGTTGATCCGGCGACCAATGTTTAGCGTCACACGCTCCGGGATTCGACCACCAATACTAGCGTCTTTAAGTTCCGGGCTAATCATTGCTGACAACGCGGCGATAGCACCTGAAACTTCCGTATATGGGTTAAACAAAGCAATGAAAGTTACTGGCAGCGTGAAAGTCGGCGGTGTCCCCCCTTCCCAAACCATTAAGCTGTTCCAACGGGCAACTGACGTTGTTTCAGTACCAACCTGCGCAAAACCACTGAAGGCACCAGCAACAGAACCCATAGACATACCGGTAAACGGCGCTTCCCAATTCTGGGCCAGATTCATTGCCGCCCCCTGGCTGATATATCCGGTAACCTGGTACTGAGAGTTCGTTAAAGTAACTTTCAGAAATGGCGATACACCGTCAGCCTGGCTGTAAACCCCAAAAGGTATAGGTGCCATTCAAGTTAAAGGCCGGAGTTCTCCGGCCTCCTCCTTTAGCCGAGGCGCTTACGGCGCAGTTTCATTGACTTTTTGCGGGCCAGTTTTGCCGCGCCGGTCTGGGCTTTACGACGCGCTTTTTTCAGCGCCGATTTTTGAGCCGCAGTCAGACGTTTTTTACGCAGACGTTTACGGATGAGCTTGATCTCACCGTTACGAACAACCTTCTTAAATGCTTCAGTCAGCATTTCATCAGAAGTGCCAGCAACAACAAACGCCGCTTCCAGTTCGTCGCGGTCGTCGCTATCCAAACCAGCGATAGCGGAACCAACATCAGCAGCTGCGTCGTCGTCTTCATCGTCGGTCAATGCTTCGATCAGGTCATCATCTACACCGCATGCTGCGAGGAAGTCAGCAACATTTGCCCATGCTTCGTTATAGGCATCGTCCTGTTCTTCTGTAACTTCGGTATCGTCGTCGTCAGAGATACCAGCGATAGCCTGAACGAAACCATCAAGGGAGTCGAAAGTCAGATCACCGCTATCAGCCCAGGCGAAAACGGCATCGGCCGCATTACTCAACGCATTCTGCATAGCACTTCGATTTGCAGCTTCCAGAATCATCTTGTGCGCCTGTTCGACGGTCCATTCTTTACCTTCTTTTCCTTCCAGGATTTGCTCAGGTGCCGGGTCAGATTGAACGTTCTCGTTAATCTGTGCCGCCGGTTCCGGATTATTATTAATCACCGGTTCGGTTGGCGGTTGGGCACTTACACGGGCAGATTCCATCAACTGCACCGGATCAGCGTTCAAAGCGAAACGGGACAGTCCATTCCCCAAAAATGCCCCGGATTGAAAAAAGTTTTTGCTCATTGTATTCCCTTACTTAATAAGCAGCGGTACGCCATGGATACGACGGGCTACGCCAGTCGGGCAGCAGGCCCAGACTACTTCCCATTTATCGAATTCCGCCTGCGTAACTTTCAGCACATACGGTTCTGTACCGTCAGCATCAGGATCACGAGGAGCCACCAGAGCGCCGGAGGCGACAAAGCGATCTAAAAGTTTGGTCATCCCTTTAGTCAGGCCAGCCGCAGTAATACCGTCCGGGCTATGCTTCATCTGTCGGGCTAACTGGACAAAGAAACGGCTGATTGCATTCATCAGGGATGGGACGTGCTGGAAGTGCAGATAGTTATCCTGCGTGCAGCAAGTTAAAGCATCGTCGATGATCATCTGGCCAGAGGTGCCAACAGATACTTTATTGAGACGGCCCTTGACCATTGCTTCTTCGTCCGGGGTATCTTCCGGATACAGCGGTTGAATTGACGCACGAGCAATGACGGCACGTTCTTCACCAGCCGGTGAGTAATGCCAACCGCCGACATCAGAGTTTTTCTTGACGCCACGAGCTTTCGCCGCATACGCCGCGCCAGACAGACCGAAGACCACACGGGATTGGGTCCATTTGTCTTTGCAGGAGAACGGGAAGTGATAGACAGCACAGCTTACATAATCGGTACCAAGTAAACCGGTATCTTCAACAGCAGAGATCGCTTCCGTGTACGTCAATGTCGGTTTGACATCAAAGAAGCCATCAATCAGGCGATCTGCACAGATTTTACCTAATGCGGTGATAGCCGCATTGTCATAGCAGCCCAAGCCAAGAACAGCGGTGTACATGTACGGCGCATTGTTCAGCACTTTCACCGCACGCAGGTACGCAGCGGTTGAGATTTTCGACTGATCACCGTTGGTACCACCAGTGAACGCCAACGATTTTTTGTTTGTTACTTTCGCTGTAGAAATCAGATCTTCATTAACAACCGCGCGCAGATATTTAGAACGGGCTTCCAGAGCCGTAGGCAGATAACACAAGCGGCCCATGTCATCTTTCGCTTCTTCCACCAAAGACACAGTGTGTGTCTCCAGGGTCGTTACCACACCGAGCGAAGTCGTCTGGGTTAGTTTTAAGAGGAAGCGTTCATTACCCGCGCTGTCCGCTGTTGCCGTTTCGATGGTTAACTCACGGGTAGGTGAAATACACGGATCACCATCATCAACGTAGATAGCAAAGGCTTCGCCGCTATCAAGTTCAATTTCAGAACCATATGGCAACGCAGTGTAAGCCGGTTCGCCTGATTCATCGAACATAATAATCGGGAACTTCGCATCATCCGGAACAGCACGGACAACATAACCAGACGTTTGCTGAATAGCTTCGTACACATGGCGAATTGGTTCGAACTGTGAGCCGGAAGACGGCTTCAGCGGTTCGCCGAGAACATCTTCGTAATTGGACTCAGTAACCGCAAGAACAGTAAACGGCTTGCCACGCGCAAATACGCCAATACCAGCCCACAAGCTGCTATTTAATGCAACACCGGTAGATAACGTCGCATCGGCATTGATCGGGCTAACCGCGACGCCGGATGCATTACCTAATGACTGTTGAATTGAATATTGAGACATAACTTTCCCTGTTATGCGCCCCGCACGGGGGCGCTATGTTAAACGGAGAACTTCCCCTGATTACTCAGAGTCACCGGCATCAATCGTGTCGCCGCTTATAAAGTTAAGCCCGCCTTTTTTGGCCATTGTCAGCGTTACACGAGTGAAGTAATCAGCGCCGTTGCGTGGGTGCATATCGTTGATAGCCGAACCCCACAGTGTGGTACGGTTGACCAGCGCCGGAGTGGTCGGATGCTGGAACGGGATAGCCGGGACAGCATCACCAGTCACGAAGCCTGCTTTACCCGGATTTTCATCACGGACGTAGCACAGCACATCCATCGAGCTGAACTGAATGTTCTCTGTCGTTAAGTTCTTACAAATACCAGCAGGTACTTCGTACACTTTTACGTTACCGAACAGGGTACCGATGTAGTGAACATACGGAGTCTGGATATAGTCTTCGGCTGGCTGGAAGAAATCCTTCGGCAACTGTTTGAAGAAAGATGCTGCATCAGCACCAGCAAACATCCCCATCGCACCAGAAGATTTAACGCGCTCAATAATGTCGCGATATACAGTCTGGAATTTTCCACGAATGATGGTTGCCCATACATCAAAGGACTGGTTAACCGGCAGAGCGATGTCAAAGGTGTCGGTCGCAAGAGTGCGCCAGATCATGATGCGAAGACGCAGCATATCCTGTTCATGAGACAGGTATTCCTTCAGGGTGCGGAACTGTAGGGAACCCAGGTCCAGACCAAATTCACGCTGTGCTTCATACGCCGCCTATACCGTGTGCTCAGCCGCGATAACGAACTGACTTGGGAACAGGGTGTATTTCTTCATTTCGTGGTTGATCAGCGGGATCAGCTCAGGAGCGGCTTCAATATTGATTTCCGTCTCAATTGCGATCTCAGTGCCTTTATCCGGCGCTTTGGAGAACGACAGGGCAATCTGACCAATGTTGTAGTTCAGAGAGCAGGTAACAGTGATTTGCTCACCAGCAGCATTAGTAAACGAGTGAAGTAGGCTGCCGGAACCGTTATCAACAACAGACTTAATACGGTTAACGTAGATGTTAGTGCGACCTTTTCGGATTGGTACATTCTGGCCTTCGAAGTCTTCCATCTTGAAGGTTGCGGTTTTGCTGGTGCCATCGGAGCTTGCCACCAGCACATAGCGGCGGCGTAACTGGCTGTACACACCGACGGATTGCATGTCCAGAACATCACCAGCAGCATAAGAACCAAAAGAGGAACCTGCCACGTTAAAGACTTCATAGATGTCGGACTGGTCACGCGTAACCGGAATGAAGGTACACGCATCAGCGGTAGCTGCCCCCAACTGAACAGGCAGGATCATCGCGAGGAATAAAGGCAGACGCATAACACCGTCAGAAACGCTCATCATCTCTGCTGCGACGGATTCCAGCATCGCTTTATTAGTGGCATCCATGCTATTGCGGGTGGACTCAATCAGGCAGTTTTCCAGCGTCTGGTGGCAGGAGGCCAGAATTTCCGGACGCGGCATAGATTTATGTGCTGCGGCGTAGTCAGCCAGTGCACTTGCCCACGCGGTAGCAATTTGAGCGGTGGCATTATCAGAGATACCCGCAAAAATTGGGTCTTTACGTGCAGCTTCAAGGATAGATGCGGCACGCGCGGCATCATCTTTGATGAATTGGTTATCAGTACCGAACTGTGCTGTACTTGCCCAGCCAAGAACGGCTTTAGAGCGTTTTGCGATATCTGCAATACGATTCTGGTATTCGCGTAAGTTACTCAAGTTACTCTTCCTTAAACACAAGGCACTTGTGTGAATCCCTTTTCGGAAGAGATTTTATTGAAAGTCACTTGTTGACTTTCTCGCGAAAAGTAATTTTTTAAATTTTTTGTGCGGGGAAGTGGACGGTGAATGCAGGCGTTAAATTGTGGGAATTTCAGTCTGAAACCCCCCTAAAAAACACATGCAAATCACAAGGTTAGCAATGAAATCGGTGCGGGACATTTTAGGAAGGGGAGGGGCTAACACCACCTCCCACCAGCGGGATTATTCCCCAGCAGACATTTTCCCAATGATTTTTTTTATTGCTTCGTCAATTTCAGTTTGCACTTCAGACGGGAGTCTGGAGAACTCGTAGGCGACAACCCGTTTTTTCGGATCGGACTTCTTTCGAGCATATTGGCGACGGTCAGAGAAGTCTCGCAGCTTCTCAACCACCACAGATTTAACCGGCGCGGGCTTCAGGCTTTTGCTTTCCGCTTTGAAGATAGCCAGTATCTTCGCTTTATCCTCTTTCGCGCCCTCAGTCTCTGCAATTCGCTCGCGCACCGTATCAACCAGATCTCCAATCGGTACGTTTTTGGCGTTAGCATCTTCGGAGATCTGGAGCAGCAACTGGTAATCAGGCAGGGCGAGATCGCTGGCAACAGGGAAGACAGCAATCATCTCATCCGGCACCGCCGCAGCCTGGAAAGCTCGCGTCACTTTAGCCTTTGAGATGTTCTCAGCTCGGGCGATCTCTTCTTTGGTCATATTCTTGCCGTACATAACCTCGAAGCGTTTACCCAGCTCGCGCAGAGTGTGTTCGCGGGCTGTCTGGATATCAATGGCCAGCTGGCGGGCATCCGCCAGGCTGATCTCATCTTTCGTCACCAGAATCTCAAATTTCGTTTCATTGAAGATACACGCAGCGCGGCGACGTGATCCGTCCAATACCTCAATGCGCTCCCCAACCATACGACCGATAGCCGGGAAGAACTGTTGCAATTTAATGGTGCGGGAAATATCGCTTACCGACTCAGGGGTGAGCAGAGACTGATCGCGGCCGTTAACTGCCGGGTCAACGAACGTGCGCGACTCAATCTCACCACTCAGCACAACGGTAAGCAAAAATTTAGCCTGGCGACCAGATTTTAGGGTAAAGGTTTTGGTGCCTTCACTGCCTTCAAGCATGCGAGCAAACTCGGAGCTATTCTTGCCCAGCACTCGTCCACGGGAAACTATTTTTTTCATGCCGCCTCACCCCTAACAAACTCAATTCGATCAAACACAGCCTTAGTGAAACGCTCGGCCTCGGTTCGTGCCTTCTTCAGCGCCTCTGCACTGCCTGGATACGATTGCGGGTTGGCACTGATTACGGTGTCGAAAGACTCGCCGCATCGCTCAAAGCCATCCAGACGAGGCAGAGAAGAGTCCAGAATGTTGCTGGCGTAAACCTCACGCGCAAGGCTGTGTGATGTCTCGTGATCGCGCTTGCCGGTCATCTTCGACATAAAACCAATGCTGGCGCTCAAACGCGGTTCTACGCCTTCCTCCTCCAGTTGCTCCAGCATTTCTGGCAGACGGGTGAGATATTTCAGTGTTGAGTGGAAGTCAACCTGGGCTGGTGGGGTAGGGGTAAGCAGCAAATCGCTGGCCGCCAGACCGTTGAGCAGGAACGGATCCAGGTGTGGACCGGTATCAATAAAGATAAAGTCATAATCATCCGCAACACGATCAATGATATTGCGTCGAAGGATTTCGTACTGATTTTGTCCGGGAAGATGCTCTTCAACCAGCTCTTTCCATTGGCTGGCAACAAAGCCATCGTCGATAGAGGCTGGAATCACGTCTACGCCAGGAACGATGGTCGGACGAATCACCTCTTTGCGTAGCGTCTCCGCGTCCAGGTCGTTCAGCATCGCCTGCGCGGCGGTTTCCAGGATGGAACCAATACTGTGAGTATGGTCGAGGAACATTGTGCTGGATGCCTGAGGGTCAAGGTCAATTACCAGAATGCGCAGATCGTGACGCAGTAAATCCTGATGCACACGCAGAGCGTGCGCCAACGTTACTGTGGAAACCGTTTTGGATACGCCACCCTTCAGGTTTACGACAAAAATAACGTAAGGCGATTTGTGAATGTCGCGATATTTGGGGATCTTACGGTGGGCATAGATATCAATGACGTTCTGGATGGTCAGCGCGTACTGTTCAACGTTACCGACCTGTTTCTTGTTGAACTGGTACCCATCATCTTCCATCTCTTTGATGGCCTGCTCCACAATGCGGCGGCTCAGCTTCGGCAACTTTGCCACAGCGTTACGAGTGAACGTCTGATAATACTCGGTCTGATTGAACTCTTTACGCTGATCTTCAATATCCTGACTCATGGCCTTAAGTAATGCGCTTGCACGAAGAGCTATGGTGCCGACACCGCCGTAATCGCGTTTCATCATCATCTCCTTATCATTTAGTATGAGTGAATTGTACGTTTGATTCTGCTACGTGCAACTTTTTTTGATTCGTGCGCCAATTATTGCACGTAAAGAAATGGCGATGAGGTTATTAGATGTGTGCTGGAGGGATGATGCAGGACCAGAATGTGCGATAGAGGGAAGTCGCATTGAATTATGTGCTGTGGAGGGATCGCTGGTATCAAATATGTGTGCTGGAGGGAAAGATAGAAGATTAGATGTGCGCTGGAGGGAAACTTGGATGGTTAGATGTGTGCTGGAGGGAATGTCTGGGCAAACTGCGTGGCGCAACCCTCCAGCGCACACCAAAAACAGGAAAATGGGCAGGCATTCCCGGCAGCGCACATTTTTCAAATGCAGCTGCCCTCCAGCACACACTTATTCGGGAAGTTTCAGCTTTGGATTGCGAGAATGGACGATTACAAAACTTTCCCGGCCTTTCTTCTCAATTGAACAGTCGAGATAGCCGATTGTTTTAAGCTGTTCTATCGCTTTCTTAATGATACGGTTTTGCTCGCCAACAGCTGACTGCAAAGCCAGGCGCTCACGGATTCGCGCGAACGATAGCGGCAACGGGTTCTGCGGAAGGCTTTCGATGAAAGTGTAAATGGCTTGTGCAGCTTCTTTCTTCGGAAGGGCACGCAAGGCGTGGTGTTGCAACAGAACGCGATAATCAAGCTGGAACAGCTCCCACAGCTTCGAATCAGCCTCCAGTTCTATCAGATCAAGGTCAGCATCAAAACGCCCGACCTTCAGCAGACCAGTCTGATAGCCGCCTTTAGCATCTTTTCCGCGCTTAAAAGCGATACCCTTGTTACGCAAGCGTCCAAGTGATTCATGAATGGTTAAACGCAGTTTCGCATCCAGACGTTTTGAGGGGAAACCACAGGCTTTAGCGAATTCCTGAAACGATAACTGGATGGTGTTTGAGGACAAGCCGTATTTGCTGAACGCGTAGATGACACCGATCCACGTTTTGAAATCAGTATCCATATCGAGTCGAGGACCGGTGATTTTAATATCATCGTAACCCTCGGCTTTAGCTATCTCCAGCTGGGAAAACGCTTTGGTGGCATCAATCTCTTTACTTTCTCCTTTGCTCTTTGATGGCTTCGGCACGAATACCCCCAAACGCATCAACGCTACAGGCTGCACAGTGTTGTTTGAATTAACTGTTAGTTTTTTTGCCTTACTTTCAATGTCTGCGTAAAGAATATCGGATATAAAAGATTGATTCATATTGCTTTTTCCGAATTATGTGGATAGTTTTTATCAGTGATGATAACTACCCTGGCTTTCCCGTCAGCACACATCCTATATCCCGCCAGCACACATTAGCAACCCGTCAGCACACATTTTTTTCCCTCCAGCGCACATCGTTTTCCCTCCAGCACACATCGCGAAAGGCTTCTAAGCCAGACGGGACGCGGCCTACGACGATCAGGGATCTATATGGATCTAATTGGGATCTGTATGGACCTGATTATTGGATCTATCCAGTGGATAATGTGGATAAGTGAAAAAACCGGCCAACGTAGCCGGTTGGAAGGGAGTCGTATTATTCTACGCTTTCGATGAGAAGACCATGTTCATAGCATTTAAGCTCATCGCCCTCGTACAGGAATTGGTATCCAATTGAAGTGGTTTACTGAATTTGGCCACCTGAACAGAGGTGATATGCTCACCTCAGAACAACACAGGAGTCATAATGAAAAAAGAAATTTCAGCGCAGAGTTTAAACGCGAATCCGCTCAACTGGTCGTTGACCAGAACTACACCGTGGCAGATGCAGCCAGCGCTATGGATGTCGGCCTTTCCACAATGACGCGATGGGTGAAACAATTACGTGATGAACGGCAGGGCAAAACACCAAAAGCCTCCCCCATTACCCCGGAACAAATTGAAATCCGTGAGCTCAGGAAAAAGCTACAACGTATTGAAATGGAAAATGAAATATTAAAAAAGGCTACTGTAGATTCAATTGGTCAACGCAACAGTTATGTGAAAACATGGGGTTGCGGAGGTTTTTTGAATGAGACGAACATTTACAGCAGAGGAAAAAGCCTCTGTTTTTGAACTATGGAAGAACGGAACAGGCTTCAGTGAAATAGCGAATATCCTGGGTTCAAAACCCGGAACGATCTTCACTATGTTAAGGGATACTGGCGGCATAAAACCCCATGAGCGTAAGCGGGCTGTAGCTCACCTGACACTGTCTGAGCGCGAGGAGATACGAGCTGGTTTGTCAGCCAAAATGAGCATTCGTGCGATAGCTACTGCGCTGAATCGCAGTCCTTCGACGATCTCACGTGAAGTTCAGCGTAATCGGGGCAGACGCTATTACAAAGCTGTTGATGCTAATAACCGAGCCAACAGAATGGCGAAAAGGCCAAAACCGTGCTTACTGGATCAAAATTTACCATTGCGAAAGCTTGTTCTGGAAAAGCTGGAGATGAAATGGTCTCCAGAGCAAATATCAGGATGGTTAAGGCGAACAAAACCACGTCAAAAAACGCTGCGAATATCACCTGAGACAATTTATAAAACGCTGTACTTTCGTAGCCGTGAAGCGCTACACCACCTGAATATACAGCATCTGCGACGGTCGCATAGCCTTCGCCATGGCAGGCGTCATACCCGCAAAGGCGAAAGAGGTACGATTAACATAGTGAACGGAACACCAATTCACGAACGTTCCCGAAATATCGATAACAGACGCTCTCTGGGGCATTGGGAGGGCGATTTAGTCTCAGGTAGGCTTTGTTGAATAAATCGAACTTTTGCTGAGTTGAAGGATCAGATCACGCATCTTCCCGACAACGCAGACCGTTCCGTGGCAAAGCAAAAGTTCAAAATCACCAACTGGCCCACCTACAATCAAGCCCTCATCAACCGTGGCTCCATAACTTTCTGGCTGGATGATGAAGCTATTCAGGACTGGTATGAGTCGACAACGCCTTCATCACGGGGAAGACCTCAGCGCTATTCTGATCTCGCCATCACCACCGTTCTGGTCATTAAACGCGTGTTCAGGCTGACCCTGCGGGCTGCACAGGGTTTTATTGATTCCATTTTTACACTGATGAATGTTCCGTTGCGCTGCCCGGATTACACCAGTGTCAGCAAGCGCGCAAAGTCGGTTAATGTCAGTTTCAAAACGTTCACCCGGGGTGAAATCGCGCATCTGGTGATTGATTCCACCGGGCTGAAGGTCTTTGGTGAAGGCGAATGGAAAGTCAAAAAACATGGCCAGGAACGCCGTCGTATATGGCGAAAGTTACATCTGGCAGTTGACAGCAACACACATGAAATCATCTGTGCAGACCTGTCGCTGAACAATGTGACGGACTCAGAAGCCTTCCCGGGTCTTATCCGGCAGACTCACAGAAAAATCAGGGCAGCATCGGCAGACGGCGCTTACGACACCCGGCTCTGTCACGATGAACTGCGGCGTAAGAAAATCAGCGCGCTTATCCCTCCCCGAAAAGGTGCGGGTTACTGGCCCGGTGAATATGCAGACCGTAACCGTGCAGTGGCTAATCAGCGAATGACCGGGAGTAATGCGCGGTGGAAATGGACAACAGATTACAACCGTCGCTCGATAGCGGAAACGGCGATGTACCGGGTAAAACAGCTGTTCGGGGGTTCACTGACGCTGCGTGACTACGATGGTCAGGTTGCGGAGGCTATGGCCCTGGTACGAGCGCTGAACAAAATGACGAAAGCAGGTATGCCTGAAAGCGTGCGTATTGCCTGAAAACACAACCCGCTACGGGGGAGACTTACCCGAAATCTGATTTATTCAACAAAGCCCGTTTTAGGGTAAGGACGTATGGGGCAGATCCTCTCTGTTCCGACCGGGTGAAGATAGAGAGCTAAACTAAATGCTGATTTCATACGCATCTTTTACATCTCCACCTTACTCCGTAGATTTTGAGTTGTGATATGATCGCTTTGCTGTAGGTGTTGTAGGGATGAAGGGAAGGAGGGTTTCGCAGATTCGTAAGCGTCATCTCAGTACCGTCTGTTGAAATTTCCGGTGATTGACGATGATAGAGTCCTCTTATAAACGTTAATGGACTCTATCAATGTCAGATTCTCTTCGTCCCCGCAGGGTTCGTGCGTCTTACTCCATGGACTTTAAACTGGAACTTGTCGAAAAATCTTATCAGCCTGGAGCCTGCGTGGCCCAACTGGCCAGAGAACACGGGATTAATGACAATCTGTTGTTTACATGGCGCCAGCGCTACAGCCACCTTTTGCCCGATGAAATACAACGTTCAGTCAGTAAACCTGATGCTGTCATCCCTGTTGTGGTATCTGACATGTCCCTGTCACATCATGCAGAACCACACTATGAACCATCCGGTTCCGCTTACGGTGAGGTGATGACCTGCGAAGTGGCTGTCGGGAGCGCCAGTCTGCGCCTGACAGGGAACTTATCTCCCGCTATCCTGAAAACACTGCTTCGCGAACTGACCGGGAGGGGACGATGATCTCCCTCCCGTCTGGCACCCGTATCTGGCTGGTCGCCGGCGCCACCGACATGCGTAAATCCTTCAACGGTCTGGGCGAGCAGATACAGCACGTACTGGATGAGAACCCCTTCTCCGGCCACCTGTTCATCTTCCGTGGCCGCCGGGGTGATACCGTCAAAATTCTCTGGGCAGATGCGGATGGACTGTGCCTCTTCACCAAACGCCTTGAGGAAGGGCAGTTCATCTGGCCCGCCGTGCGCGACGGCAAGGTGGCCATTAGTCGCTCGCAACTGGCCATGCTCCTCGATAAGCTGGACTGGCGTCAGCCCAAAACACCCCGTCTTAACTCACTGACAATGTTGTAAAAAAAGCATGGCCGCATTATAAATGGGTCATGAGTCAGGACTATCTCGCCCGTATCACCGCGCTGGAAGAAGAACTTCGCCGGAAAGACAGCCAGCTCAGTCTCGTTGCCGAGACTGAGGCCTTCCTGCGCTCTGCGCTGACCCGCGCTGAAGAAAAGATCGAGGAAGACGAACGGGAGATAGAACACCTGAGGTCTCAGATAGAAAAACTGCGCCGTATGATGTTCGGCACCCGTTCTGAAAAACTGCGCCGCGAGGTGGCACAGGCCGAAGCGCTGCTGAAACAGCGCGAACAGGCGAGCGATCGTTACAGTGGGCGGGAAGACGACCCGCAGGTTCCCCGCCAGCTCCGTCAGTCCCGGCACCGTCGTCCGCTTCCGGAACATCTTCCCCGTGAGATACTCCGGCTGGAGCCGGAAGAAACCTGCTGCCCGGCATGTGGCGGTGAAATGGCGTACCTCAGCGAAGTCAGCGCGGAGCAGCTGGAGCTGGTTGCCAGCGCCCTGAAAGTGATCCGCACAGTGCGGGTAAAAAAAGCCTGCACAAAATGTGACGGTATCGTGGAAGCTCCCGCGCCGTCACGTCCTGTCGAGCGGGGTATCGCCGGACCGGGTCTGCTGGCCCGTGTGTTAACAGCCAAATACTGTGAACATCTGCCGCTGTACCGCCAGACGGAAATCCTTGCCCGCCAGGGGGTGGAGCTGAGCCGCGCACTGCTCTCCAACTGGGTGGATACGTGCTGCCGTTTAATGGCGCCGCTGGACGAAGCCCTTTATCACTACGTGATGAACTGCCGCAAACTGCATACAGATGATACTCCAGTGCCGGTGCTGGCGCCGGGCAGGAAAAAGACGAAAACCGGGCGTATCTGGACGTATGTCCGGGATGACCGGAATGCCGGTTCGTCAGATCCTCCGGCAGCGTGGTTCGCGTACTCACCGGACCGGCAGGGAAAACACCCGGAGCTGCACCTTCGCTCCTTCCGTGGCGTCCTGCAGGCAGATGCCTTCGCGGGGTATGACCGGCTGTTCAGTACATCGCGAGAAGGCGGCGTGCTGACAGAGGCGGCATGCTGGGCGCATGCCCGCCGAAAAATCCACGACGTGTACATCAGCAGCCAGAGCGCCACGGCGGAGGAAGCGCTGAAACGCATCGGCGAACTGTACGCCATCGAAGCGGAAATACGCGGCATGCCGGAGACAGAGCGTCTGGCGGCCAGACAGTCGCGGAGTGCGCCGCTGCTGGCGTCACTGCATGAGTGGATGGTGGAGAAAAGTGCGACACTGTCGAAAAAATCCCGGCTGGGAGAGGCGTTCACGTATGCCCTGAACCAGTGGGATGCCCTGTGTTACTACTGCCGTGACGGTCTGGCGGAACCCGACAATAACGCCGCGGAGCGGGCGCTTCGCGCCGTCTGCCTGGGAAAGAAAAACTACATCTTCTTCGGGAGCGATCATGGTGGCGAACGTGGTGCACTGCTGTACGGACTGATCGGAACGTGCCGTCTGAACGGTATCGATCCAGAAGCGTATCTGCGCCACATCCTGAGCGTTCTGCCTGAGTGGCCTTCCAACAGGGTTGGTGAACTTCTGCCGTGGAACGTGGCTATACCTGCCTGACCAGTGTCAATACGGCGTCCGGTTAACGCTTACCCTTATTCGACAGGTTTTGTACCAAAACCGCAAGACTGTTGCCCTGAGACGTAGCACCAAAAGTGCGCTGAGAATAGACCCGTCCCTTGACCTTAAAATGTATAGCCTGCGGTATGGCTTCTGGTTCTGAGAGGCGGTGAAGCCATCCAGCCAGATCACCTGCTTGTACTTCATCACCGATTTCCACCACGGGTTCAAACCATCCATCGCCGGGCGAAAGAAGATTGCCACCGGCAGGAATGAAGACCTGTAATGAAGGATCGGCAGGCTGTGACGCGGTATTGATTAAGGAAGGTGCGAACAAGTTCCTGATATGAGATCATCATATTCATCCGGAGCGCATCCCAGAGGGACATCATGAGCCATCAACTCACCTTCGCCGATAGTGAATTCAGCACTAAGCGCCGTCAGACCCGAAAAGAGATTTTCCTCTCCCGCATGGAGCAGATTCTGCCATGGCAGAATATGACCGCTGTCATCGAGCCGTTTTATCCCAAGGCGGGCAATGGCCGACGGCCCTATCCGCTGGAGACCATGCTGCGTATTCACTGCATGCAGCATTGGTACAACCTGAGCGACGGTGCCATGGAAGATGCCCTGTACGAAATCGCCTCCATGCGCCTGTTTGCCCGATTATCCCTGGATAGCGCCCTGCCGGATCGCACCACCATCATGAATTTCCGCCACCTGCTCGAGCAGCATCAACTGGCCCGTCAATTGTTCAAGACCATCAATCGCTGGCTGGCCGAAGCAGGCGTCATGATGACCCAAGGCACTTTGGTGGATGCCACCATCATTGAGGCACCCAGCTCTACCAAGAACAAAGAGCAGCAACGCGATCCGGAGATGCATCAGACCAAGAAAGGCAATCAGTGGCACTTTGGCATGAAGGCCCACATTGGTGTCGATGCCAAGAGTGGCCTGACCAACAGCCTGGTCACCACCGCGGCCAACGAGCATGACCTCAATCAGCTGGGTAATCTGCTTCATGGAGAGGAGCAATTTGTCTCAGCCGATGCCGGCTACCAAGGAGCGCCACAGCGCGAGGAGCTGGCCGAGGTGGATGTGGACTGGCTGATCGCCGAGCGTCCCGGCAAGGTAAAAACCTTGAAGCAGCATCCGCGCAAGAACAAAACGGCCATCAACATCGAATACATGAAAGCCAGCATCCGTGCCAGGGTGGAGCACCCGTTTCGCATCATCAAGCGGCAGTTCGGCTTCGTGAAAGCCAGATACAAGGGGCTGCTGAAAAACGATAACCAACTGGCGATGTTATTCACCCTGGCCAACCTGTTTCGGGTGGACCAAATGATACGTCAGTGGGAGAGATCTCAGTAAAAACCGGAAATAACGCCAGAAATGGTGGAAAAAATAGCCTAAATAGGCTGATTCGATGTGTTTGCGGGAAAAAAATCGGCCCAGATCCGCGAAATTTTAATCAGCGAGTCAGCTTGGGAAGAAATGACCTGCTTATTCGCACCTTCCCTAAGGTACCAGCACTGGCTCAATGGCTACATACGGCACCTGGTTTACGATTACGATATAAAAGCTCAAGGATGATGAATTCTTTTCTTTATGATTTCGACGTTATTTGTCTCCTGCAACACCACGGGGTTGCTATAACCAGCGACGAACCCGTTGGGTATAGCGTTCCCATTCCAACCCGAAACGTTTTCGAAGCTGTACCTCTTCAACATGGATATGTAATCTGGCTACTACAAACATAAACAACGGTACAGCAAGTATCCCCACCAGGCTGCCAAAGCAGAGAGCAACGGATAACTGGAGCCCGCTCATTCCAAGGTAAATAGGGTTTCGACTCCATGCGTAACAACCGACAGTTACCAGCTTGGTGGTTCTATCCGGATGAAGCGGATTAAGCGTCGTGCCGTTCGTGCTCATCTGCCAAGCGGTGTGCAGTATCATGGTAATACAAACACCGGTCAGCAACACGCTTAGCACTATATTCACGATGTCGAAGGTAAAACGCGGGATTGCAGTCAACACATCAGTGACGAAAAACAGCAATAAGATGAGTGGGGGCGGAAACCATACTCTCAATCGAGTCACGAAGTTACGCATTACACAGACCTATCTCTGAACTAAGCAGCCTGATGGCTGCAAAATGAAAATCCAGTCCTTGCCATTCCTATAGTGACCATGAATCTGACATTATATGCCTGATCTGAAAAGTTATTTTTTTCATAACTGTCCTTATAACGGTGCGGGGTCAGTCCACACCTCTGTTCAGGTGAACAAATTCAGCAGACCACTTCACTGTTAAACCTGTGGCGATTCAGGGTGCCATGTGTATGGCACCTCATCTCTTATTTACTTATTGACTCCGTTACCGCCTGCCAGGTTATAAAGCCACCACTCAGATTATATGTCCTGAAGCCGTGGGCCTGAAGAATACGGTATGCCACATGCCCGCGCAGGCCACTCTGGCACCCTATAAAAATCTCTTTATCTTTAGGCACTTTTTCAAGATTCTCCCGCAGGGAATCCAGTGGAATGGATAGCGCGTCAGGATATTCGCCAAATTGTTTCAGTTCGGCAGGAGAGCGAATATCAAGTAAACAATAACTGCCCGGTTCCCGTTGTAACACATCGCTGACATGACATATGACCGTATCTCCTTTCATTACATTTGTCGCCACCATACCAGCCTGGTTAACGACGTCCCTTGCACTGTTAAAAGGTGGAGCATAAGTCAGCTCAAGATGTTCGAGATCGTTGACGGTAAGCCCCGCGCGCTGTGCGACAGACAGGACATCGATGCGTTTATCAACCCCTTTTTTCCCTGATGCCTGAGCCCCGAGAATTTTACCGGTATCGGGGCTGAACAGCAGTTTCAGACTGATCATCGTTGCCCCCGGGTAGTAACCGGCATGATCAGCGGCATGGACGTAAACCTTCTCGTATCGGGTGCCATGAACTTTCAGCTGCTTTTCATTCGCACCGACGCTGCCAATACTCAGCGAAAATACCTTACAAATGGATGTCCCCTGACTGCCATGGTAAAGGCTGTGACGATCTAGCATGTTATCAGCAGCAATGCGTCCCTGGCGGTTGGCGGGCCCTGCCAGAGGAAAATTAGCGGGTTCCTGAAAGACAAAGTCTGGAGTTTCAACGGCATCCCCCACGGCGTAGATGTCAGGGATACTGGTCTGCATACAGGCATTGACGCTTATGCCTCCCCGTTTACCCACTGCGAGCCCGGCTCCTGTGGCAAGGCTGTTCTCAGGTTTTACCCCGATGGCGAGAATAACCATGTCGGTCTGCAGAAACCCACCCTCAGACAGTGCAACGCGGAATCCCGTCTCTGTCCGCAGTACCTCGGTGAGCGCCGTTCTGAGACGCAGATCCACGCCATGACTCCGGATTTCCTGATGCAGGGCAGATGCCATTTCAGGATCAACCGGAGCCATAACCTGTTCCCCCATCTCCAGCAGGGTCACACTGATCCCCCGTTCGCTCAGAGCCTCCATCACTTCAAGTCCGATAAATCCCCCCCCGACAAGCGTGGTGTGAGCTACGTGATGTTGCTCAATCCACCCCAGGATAGCATCCATGTCAGTAAGATTTCGCAGCGTAAAGACACCCTCTTCCTGTAGCCCGGGCAAAGGAGGGACAACCGGAGCGGCGCCGGTACTGAGGAGCAGACGATCCCATTCTTCGCTATAGACCTCCCCTGAGGTCAGATTTTTAACCGTCACCGTTTTATTAACCGGATCCACTGACGTCACTTCATGACAGATACGGACGTCTATGTTAAAGCGGGATTTAAAATCCTCCGGGGTTTTCAGAATCAGTGACTGCCTTAAAGGAATTTTTCCGCCTATATGATAAGGTAATCCACAGTTGGCGAAAGAGACATCGCTTCCCCGTTCAAACACAACAATACTGACATCCTCTGATAACCGACGAGCTCTGGCTGCAGCGGATGCCCCGCCGGCAACACCACCAACAATCACTATTTTCATTACATCCTCTCTGTTCACCCGGGGCAAAAATGCCTGCCAGATATAATCGTTTCCCCGGGCCGGCAGGACGCTGCAGACCTGACGAACACGATGGCAAAATTACGATACCGTTAGTATACTAAATTATATTATATAAAAACACATAGTATGAGAAATCAGCAATGCTCATGAATGAAGACACAAAACGTCAGACAGATATGAAGAATGCGGCCCTGAGGGCAGCAGATGTCTTACGGGGACTGGCCAACAGCGACCGGTTGCTGTTGATGTGTCAGTTAAGCCTGGGGGAAGCGAATGTGGCCGGGCTGGAAGCGGCGGTCGGTATCACTCAGCCGACCCTGTCCCAGCAGCTGGGTGTAATGCGCCGCCTGAAGCTGGTCGAGACCCGACGGGCAGGTAAAATGGTATATTACCGTATTGAGGATAACCGTATCATGACGTTGTTAAATACCTTATATGATCTCTACTGCCCGCAGGCAGGCACCGGTAAAGGAAGCCATAACAACGAATAATATGATCCTGCTTTCCCCGTAAACCGTTTTATCCATGCATCATTAACCCTGTTCAGGCTGTGAAATGCCAGACCGGAACCTGCGATACCTTAACGGGAAAACAACAGTGGTCCGGATATACCAGCCGATGATGCCCGTCACGGACTGTATTTCTCGTTCACGCATTCACTGATTAACCCACTGATTCAATGGTGTTTAATACTGTGACGGTCAGAAAAAACAGCCACAGGAACACGGATGATTCTGCACTGTCAGTAATAGCCTGTGGCTGACAAACCGTTTTTTCTGCTGCCACGGGGTGACATTATTCAAGCAGGCTACGCAACATCCAGGCAGTTTTCTCATGTAACTGGATACGTTGTGTAAGCAGATCTGCTGTGGCTTCATCATTCGCATTATTAACGAGCGGGAACAGGGAGCGTGCAGTTTTAACCACGGTCTCCTGGCCCTGGACAAGATTTTCAATCATGTTTTTTGCTGCCGGAATATCCTTATCTTCATTAACCGCTGTTAAACGTGAAAATTCATGATATGTGCCGGGCGCGAAGCATCCGAGCGAGCGTATACGTTCAGCGATATCATCAACGGCAGTGGCCAGCTCATTGTATTGATTTTCAAACATTAAATGTAAGCTGTTAAACATGGGGCCAGTTACATTCCAGTGATAGTAATGTGTTTTTATATACAGGGTATAGGTGTCAGCAAGAAGCCGGGACAGGCCGTCTGCAATCTCCACCCGGGATGATTCAGCAATACCAATATCAATGATTTGTTTACTCATAACTACCTCTTACACGGTTTCAGTGGAATATACGATATGCGATTATTCTTTCCGGTCTGAGCAAAACACGCCTCAAATTTTTATAATAACCAGGTACACCTGTCGTCTGTCACACTAGCGATGCGCCAGAGCAATATCCTGCGACGGAACAATGAATTTCGCCGTGGCACGTGCCACTGTCTGCTGTCCTTTTGTCAGCCATGCTTCAAGCAGGTAAATCCCCCTGCGTTGCCCAAGCAGTCTGGCACATACCATCAGTTTGTCTCCGGTACAAACGGGTGAAATGAATCTTACCGTCAGTTCAGCCGTCAGGGCTTGCACACCCTGCATGAACAAACAATGAGTCATTGCTGCATCCAGCAGGGTACTCGTCATTCCGCCATGTAAAAGACCCGTATACCCCTGATGCCTGTGATTGGCCGTGTAGTCCGCACATACAGAGCCATCCGGGTGCTCTGAAAACATTAAGTTCACCGTATCAGGGTTGTTGTCGCGGGAACTACAGACCATACAACAGGTATGGGCCTTTCTGGCATCAAGATAACAATTCATCTGTTTCTGCTCAGCGTCCGGTTGTACTGACGGGAGGCATCCGGAATTCAGTCAGCTGAGGGGCTCCCCCGGCATCATTACTGCCTCCTCCACACATTCCGGCTCCTGGTTTATACACAATACGGGTCTGATAAAAATCACCGCCCGTGATGAAATAAACTCATGAATGGCAACAGCGCCCGTTTCCGTGATGATGCTGACGCCCACCCTGGCACGCATTTTCTGCTGTGTTCCCGTCAGAGTGACAGCATTTTTTCCCTTTCGCCTCATGATGAAAGGACTGGCGTCCCTGCTCCGGCTTATTCAGTTCAGTCAGAACACGGGTATCCGGATCACACAGTTCAGTGAACAAACGACGACCACAGTCAGTCTGGTACACCGCGATCTGATGCCCCAGTAATTTACCCAGCATCCGTTCCCCGATGTTACGGACCACAACGCGGCTGACTTGCTGTTGAACCAGCAGGTCAACCAGCTTCCGTTTACCTGAACAATCTGCGCCCAGCGCGGGATTTTCTGTCCGGCTGAGCTCCACACCGCGCTCATCCACCAGGACAAGGTGACTCGCTTTGGTAAAATGATTTGCTACCCGGTCGTCATTCACTGGAATGGCTGTGATCATCTTGTGTAACTCCTTCCCTTTCAGAGTGCATTATTAAGGCCTTGCCCTGAGTGAGACAGTCCACAACCTTAAAACGGGCTGCTTTCAGGACATTGGCCAGTGTCTGCCTTGAAACCCCCATTGCAACAGCCGCTTCCTGCTGTTGCATGCCCAGTAAATCGACCAGCCGTAACGCTTCAAACTCATCTTCTTTTAAATGAACATGTTCAAGCTGGCTCATCGGTCGCGCATTGGGCTTAAAACAGGTATCCGCAGGGCGGCCACAGATGTTACGGGGAATTCTGGGTCTTGGCATGAAGGCTCCTTATTGGCATATGCTATATATACACTCATAAACTGGCATATGCAATATACTCTGCTCACCGGTGGAGAATTTTTTGCTTTACCCTGGAGTCTGTAAGTGGGCAGCAGGTCATGAGAGATGAAGAGAAAGAAAACAGATACTGTATGAGACTCAATTTAAAGTGCTGCCATAAGGGGGTCGTCTCAGAAAACGGAATCTATGGTCACTCCCGTTTTTGCAACACCGATTTTGACGACAAGTTGGCTTGCTTGAATCTATCCGGCGTCTGAATGGGATTTTATTCCCGCGCCTCGATGAGTTCCGCGCCTGATGAACCTCCAGAAAATATACGGCTTCAATGAGCCTTTCCGTTTTACAGGTTCCTCAACAGGCCGGTGGGCCGTTAGTATCATCAATATCAGTATTCGCAAAACCAGATGAATGATTGTTTAAACTGGTGTATTTCTGCCTTTATGCTTCGTAAGTTTGCTGTCGCGCCGTCAGTGCCCAGGCTATTCTGGCCAGCTTGTTTGCCAGAGCACAGGTGACGACAAAGTTGCTTTTCCGACACAACAACTCCCTGACCCAGTCGGCCAACTTGCCAGACTGGTGTTCCAGTTTTTGTATGAATACCCTGGCACACTGAACCAACAAAGTTCGGATCTTTTTGTTGCCCCGCTTGCTAATCCCTAACAATGTCGTCCGACCTCCCGTGCTGTACTGTCGGGGTACCAGCCCTGTTGCCGCCGCAAAGTCACGGCTGCTGGCGTACTGCTTCCCGTCGCCAATCTCAGTTGAAATAGTACTGGCAGTCAGCGTTCCAACGCAGGGAATACTCAGCAAGCGCTGTCCAACCTCATCTTCGTCCAACTTTCGTTTCAACTGAGATTCCAGATCTTTAATCTGCTCAACAAGATAGTGATAATGCTGTTGTAATTTCAGCAGTAACTGGCTGAGATAAAGAGGCAAACTACTGTCCTCAAGAAGGGTACTCAGTCGACTAATAACGGCAGCACCTCGCGGAACGCTGATACCAAATTCCAGCAGAAAAGCATGCATCTGATTAGTTGTTTTCACCTTATCCTGAACCAGGGATTCACGGACACGATGCAGAGCTCGCATTGCCTGCTGAGATTCGGTTCTGGGCTGCACGAAACGCATAGATGGACGTGATGCTGCTTCACAGATAGCTTCAGCATCAACGAAGTCATTTTTGTTGCTTTTAACGAATGGGCGGACAAATTGCGGTGATATCAGCTTTGGAAAATGCCCTAACTCTGCCAGCTTGCGTGCCATAAAGTGAGAACCGCCACAGGCTTCCATCGCGATGGTTGTTGCCGGGCATGTCGCCAGAAATTCGATTAGCTTTGGTCGGGTGAATTTTTTACGGTAAACGGCCTTCCCACGATGATCCTGACAATGAATATGGAAAGAGTTCTTACCCAGATCGATACCAATAAGCGCAATGTTTTCCATGATGGTTCTCCGAATGAAAGCCTGTCCTCAGCATAGTACTGGGAAGGAGGGAGTGACCATCTCATTAAATAAAGCACGTTAAGCCCATTGCAGACTCTAGATATTGACGAGTACGTCGGGTTTTCTCTTGTTTGAGTTGCCTCTTGTGGTAAGATAGTAATCAATTACTATCTTACAAGGAGTGCTCGTGGACACCCATCCAAAGCATCTGCCGGCCGATGAACGTCGTGCCGTAACTGTCGAGTCCGTCGTGGCGCTTGCCGGTTCACAAAACCCAAGCGAGATAACCACTGCGGCTATCGCTAAACACATGAACTTGACCCAGGGTGCGCTGTTTCGGCACTTCCCGAACAAGGAAGCCATTTGGCAGGCGGTCATGGAGTGGGTAGCAGAGCGCCTATTAGCCAGAATCGATCGATCCGCACAAGGAATCGAGTCGCCCTTGGCAGCCATGGAGGCGATGTTCATGAGTCATATCGAATTCGTAGCTGAGCACCCAGGCGTGCCAAGAATGATGTTTGGTGAGCTTCAGCGTGCCGAATCGACACCGGCCAAGCGCATGGTGCAAACCTTGATTCAGCGCTACAGCGAACGTTTGCATCGTCTCATCGAGAAAGGCAAGGCCAGCGGCGAGTTGTCTCCCTCGCTTGACAACGAGGCGGCGGCAACGCTGTTCATTGGCACGATCCAGGGCTTGGTCATGCAATCGCTGTTGGCGGGTGATGTGGGACGTATGCACCGCGATGCGCCGCGCGTCTTTGCAATTTATCGGCGTGGCATAAGGAGTGCGCAATGAAAAAGTTACCCTTGCAAGGCCGCACCCTGGCACTGCTTGCCGTCATCATTCCTTTGCTGGTGCTTTTTATTTATGTCGGTCTGCGATCAGGGCCGCTCGCCCCGGTCGCTGTGACGGTGGCAAGCGTGGAATCACGGGCTATCACACCGGCGCTGTTCGGCATCGGCACGGTGGAGGCGCGCTACACCTACAAGATCGGGCCGACGTTTGCCGGGCGCGTCAAACGCCTGGAGGTGCATGTAGGCGACCAGGTCAAGGCCGGACAGGTGCTCGGCGAGATGGAGCCGGTCGACCTTGATGATCGGGTGCGCTCACAGGAGTCTGTATTCAAGCGGGCGGAAGCGGCTTTGCGCGAGGCAGAAGCCCGGCAAGCCTACGCGCAAACCCAGGCGCGCCGCTATGAGCAATTGTTTGCGGTGCGCTCGACCAGCGAGGAAATCGTCACCACCAAGCGGCAGGAACTGCAGATCGCCGATGCCGCCCTATCCGCCGCTCGGGAAGATATTGCCCGGGCACGCTCCGACCGCGAAGCACTCGTCGCGCAGCGGAGCAATCTGCGCCTGATCGCGCCGGTCGACGGTGTAGTCGCCGTGCGCGATGCCGATCCCGGCACGACCATCGTCGCGGGCCAGGCCGTGGTGGAAGTGATCGACCCCAAGAGTTTGTGGATCAATGTGCGCTTCGACCAGATCAGCGCATCGGGGCTGGCTGGGGGGCTGCCGGCTCATATCGTCCTGCGTTCGCGTGGTGGCCAGACCTTGAAAGGTCGCGTGCTGCGGGTGGAACCCAAGGCCGACGCGGTAACCGAGGAAACGCTTGCCAAGGTGACATTCGATAACAAACCAGAACCTTTGCCACCAGTGGGTGAACTGGCCGAAGTCACGGTTGACTTGCCGGCGCTCCCGGCCGCTCCACTGATCCCCAACGCTGCCGTCCAGCGTGAAGGCGATAAAGTTGGTGTCTGGCAAATCGTGGATGGTGATCTGCATTTCTCCCCGGTCAAGCTCGGCACTTCCGACCTCAATGGTTACGTGCAGGTGCGCGAAGGGCTCAAGAATGGGGACCAGGTTGTGACCTATAGCGAAAAGGCACTGACGGCGCGCAGCCGCATCCATGTGGTCGAGCATATCCCGGGAGTTTCACGATGATCAGCCTGGCCGGCCGCGACATTCTCCATGCCTGGGGGAAATTCGTCTTCACCGGCATCGGTCTGGGTCTGCTGATCGGCGTCACCCTAGTCATGGCTGGGGTGTACCGAGGCATGGTGGACGACGGCAAGGCGTTGCTCGACAACAGTGGCGCTGACCTTTGGGTGGTGCAAAAGGATACTCTGGGTCCTTATGCGGAGTCGTCCAGCCTCAACGATGACGTGTATCGCGCCATTCTCGCCATGCCGGGAGTCTCACAGGCAGCGAACGCGACCTACCTGACCATGCAGGTACGCAAGGGCGAGAGTGATGTACGCACCATGGTGGTCGGCATCGCGCCCGGTGCGTTGGGGGCTACACCCGGATGGCCTCCTTATCTCGTCGCTGGACGCCAGATCACGCGCGGTCACTACGAGGCTGTGGCCGACATCGCCACCGGCTTCAAACTGGGAGATCGTCTTACCATTCGCCGCAATCATTACACCGTCGCGGGGCTGACACGGCGTATGGTGTCGTCCAGCGGCGACCCGATGGTATTCATTCCGCTCAAAGATGCCCAGGAGGCCCAGTTCCTCAAGGACAACGATGCCATCTGGCAAAGCCGGCGTCGCACCGAAGCCAACCCGGTCTTCAATCGACCCGGTGATCCAGGTTTGCTGGATGCCGTGATTGCTTCACAGAGCAGCAACGCGTTCGTCAATGCCGTGCTGGTCACTCTGAAACCTGGTCATGCGCCGGACGAGGTTGCCGAATCCATCCAGCGCTGGAAGCGTTTGACGGTCTACACCCGGGCACAGATGGAAGACATCCTCGTCGGCAAGCTGATCGCCACCTCGGCCAAGCAGATCGGCATGTTCCTTGTGATTCTGGCCATCGTTAGCGCGGCCATCGTTGCCTTCATCATCTATTCGCTGACGATGGACAAAATCCGTGAGATCGCGGTGTTGAAGCTCATCGGCACACGCAACCGAACCATCGCCGCGATGATCATGCAGCAGGCGCTCGCCCTGGGCGTGATTGGCTTCGTGGTCGGCAAGATCACAGCCACCTTTTCAGCACCGGCTTTTCCAAAATATGTCCTGCTCACGCCAATGGATTCTGTCGCCGGTTTTTTTGCCGTGCTCGTGATCTGCGTTCTAGCTAGCCTCGTCGCCATTCGCATAGCACTCAAGGTCGATCCGGCCGAAGCCATTGGAGGTTGAGATGAGTGGCAAAGGGATACACATCGAAAGTTTAAGCAAGCGGTATGGCGATGGTGACACCGCTGTCTTTGCCTTGAGAGACGTGAATATGCATGTTGCGCCTGGTGAAGTGGTGGGACTGATCGGCCCTTCCGGGTCCGGCAAGAGCACGCTGCTCAAGTGTCTGGGTGCGGTGATCGAACCGACCGCCGGTCGCATGACGCTGGGCGATGAAGTGATCTACGCCGATGGCTGGAAAGTCCGCGACCTGCGCGCCTTACGGCGTGACAAGATCGGTTTCGTTTTCCAGGCGCCGTACCTGATTCCGTTTCTCGATGTCACCGACAACGTGGCGCTGCTGCCGATGCTTGCAGGCGTCGCGAATGGAGAGTCGCGCGCGAAGGCACTGGAATTGCTCACAGCGCTTGATGTGCAACACCGAGCTCGCGCAATGCCCTCGCAACTCTCCGGTGGCGAGCAGCAACGGGTCGCCATCGCGCGCGGACTGGTCAATCGTCCGCCGGTGATCCTGGCCGATGAACCCACTGCGCCGCTGGATTCCGAGCGCGCCATGGCTGTAATCCGCATCCTCAACGACATGGCCCGGAAGTTCGAGACCGCCATCATCGTCGTCACCCATGACGAAAAGATCATCCCCACATTCAAGCGCATCTACCACATCCGCGACGGCGTGACCCATGAGGAAGCTGGCGAAGGGCGGGAGTTCGAATGAGAGAACGATTGAATTACAGGAGAATTTCATGACCCACCGCAAACACAGCCACGCATTTGGAACTATCACCCTGACCGTTACGGCCTGCCTGCTTTTATGGGGTTTTCAGTTGCCAGCTTGGGCTGGTGACGCTACCCAGGTTGAGCCACTGGCGCTACGCAAGATCATGCAGGAACTCGGGCGCAACATGCAGGCTATTACCGGTGCGATTTCGCAGGAGGAATGGGTTCAGGTCGTTCAGCTCGCCCCAAAAGTTGCTGCACACCCCGAGCCACCGCTTACTGAAAAAATGCGCATCCTTGCTTACCTCGGCGCTGATGCGACCAAGTTCAGAAACTTTGACGCGCAGACTCACGAGGCGGCGCTGGCCATGAAGCTGGCTGCTGCGAGCAGCGACGGCAAGGCGGTGACCCAATCATTCGCCCACGTGCAGGAAAGCTGCTTGGGCTGCCACCAAGCTTTCCGTAAACCTTTCGTGGAGCATTTTTATGGAGCACGCTAAAACATGCCAGCGCCCCATCAGCCTCGAAAGACGGCTTGCGGCAACTTACCTGGTAGCTGGTCTGGTCACCGCCGGTCTGGCCGGCTGCGCCGCCGGCCCTGATTTTCAGCGTCCCACCGCACCCGATGTGGCTCGCTACACTGCAACACCGGTAGCTGATAGAACCGTGTCCGCTCCCACGCAGTTCGGCGAAACACAACGTCTAGTCGAAGGGCTTCCGATCGAAACGCAATGGTGGCAAAGCTTGGGTTCATCCGCACTCGACGGACTGATAAACGAAGCTTTCCATGTCAGCCCGACGCTGGCGAGCATCAGCGCCAATTTGCGACAGGCGCAGGAGCTTCTTGCCGCACAGGCGGGCTCGACGCAATATCCACAGGTAGATGTCGCACTGGGATCTCAGCGCCAGCAAATGAGTCCCAGTAGCCAAGGGTTGAGCGGAGACGCACGTCAATTCAGCCTCTACAACGCCAGCGTTGGCGTGCATTACAACCTCGATCTGGCTGGCGGCAACCGGCGCGCACTCGAAGCCTTGGCTGCTCGCGCCGACTACCGTCGCTTCGAACTGAATGCTGCGCGCCTGGCCCTTGCCGGCAACATGGCAACCGCTGCCATTACCCGAGCACGCCTCGCCGCGCAACTAGAAGCCACTACTGCCATTTTGCGCGTGCAGGATGAGCAACTGCGCCTGGCCCATGAACGCGTGCGTATCGGTCAGGCCTCACCTGATGAAGCGTTGAGCCTACAAGCTCAGGCGGAGCAAACGCGGGCAGAACTGCCTGCGCTGCGTAAACAACTGCAACAAACCGAACATCTACTGGCGGTGCTAGCCGGTCGTGCCCCAGGCACGGGTGGCATCCCGGCCTTCACTCTGGCCGATTTCACTCTACCCGTCGAGATGCCGCTCGTCGTGCCCTCAGAACTGGTGCGCCGCCGACCGGATATCCAGGCGTCAGAGGCGCTGTTGCATGCGGCCAATGCAGACTATGGTGTGGCTGTCGCCAAGCTCTACCCACAGATCAACCTGAGCGCCAACCTTGGTTCTCAGGCGCTGACCACCGGTGCCCTGTTCGGTGGTGGCTCGGCAGTGTGGGGCCTGGTTGCGCAGCTCACCCAGCCTCTTTTTAATCCAGGGCTACCCGCTGAAAAAAGAGCGGCGCTCGCCGCTTTTGATGCCGCCGTAGCCAATTACCAGAGCGTCGTATTGGAGTCTTTGCGTAACGTCGCCGACACCCTGCGCGCGGTGGAAAGCGATGCACAAACTTTGACTGCCCTCGCTGCCGCTGATATGGCTGCACAGGCCTCCTTGCAGTCGGTCGAGCGGCAATACCGGCTGGGCGCGGCCAGCTACCTGCAACTGCTCATCGCGCAGCAACAGGCACAGTCAATCCGGATCAATATGGTTGCGGTCCAGGCACAACGCCTAGTCGATAGTGTTGCTTTATATCAGGCCCTGGGAGGTGGTGTCAGTTAAGACTAACCCTAACCTGATGTCAGATGTTGAGCACAAACAACGTCAGAGTAGGGTATTAATTTATATTTATTGACACATTCAGCCAAGGGTAATAGATTTCATCCTGACATTTTTACCTTTGGAGGCATCTTGCAAGGTCAACGTATCGGCTACGTTCGCGTCAGCAGCTTCGACCAGAATCCTGATCGACAACTGGAACAAATAGAAGTCGGCAAGGTATTCACCGATAAGGCTTCAGGCAAGGACACACAACGTCCCGAACTTGAAAGGCTGCTGGCCTTCGTCCGCGAGGGCGACACCGTGGTGGTGCATAGCATGGACAGGTTGGCACGCAACCTTGATGACCTGCGCCGCATCGTCCAAGGGCTGACACAACGGGGCGTGCGCATGGAGTTCGTCAAAGAAGGGCTAACGTTCACCGGCGAGGACTCACCGATGGCCAATCTGATGCTGTCGGTCATGGGAGCCTTTGCTGAGTTCGAGCGCGCTCTGATCCGCGAACGTCAGCGCGAGGGAATCGTGCTGGCTAAGCAGCGCGGGGCCTACCGGGGACGAAAGAAATCGCTGAACAGCGAACAAATTGCCGAGTTGAAACGGCGAGTTGCGGCAGGCGAGCAGAAAACCTTGGTGGCCCGTGACTTCGGCATCAGCCGCGAAACCTTGTACCAGTACCTGCGGGAAGACTGACCATGCCACGCCGCTCAATCCTGTCCGCCACCGAGCGCGAAAGTCTGCTGACACTGCCAGATGCCAAAGACGAACTGATACGGCACTACACGTTCAACGAAACCGACCTGTCGGTGATCCGTCAGCGTCGCGGCGCCGCGAATCGATTGGGCTTCGCCGTGCAGCTTTGCTACTTGCGATTCCCTGGCATCTTCTTGGGCGTCGATGATCCTCCATTTCTGCCCCTGCTGCGCATGGTGGCCGCACAACTCAAGGTGCCGGTGGGAAGCTGGAACCATTACGGCCAGCGCGAGCAGACACGGCGGGAGCACTTGGTCGAGCTGCAAACGGTGTTTGGATTCAAGCCCTTCACCATGAGTCATTACCGGCAAGCCGTGCATACATTGACCGAACTGGCCTTGCAAACAGACAAAGGCATTGTGCTGGCCAGCACCCTTGTTGAAAACCTGCGGCGGCAGAGCATCATCCTACCCGCCATGAATGCCATCGAGCGCGCAAGCGCCGAGGCCATTACCCGTGCCAACCGAAGCATCCATGCGGCATTGGCCGATTCCTTGATACCTGTCCATCGCCAGTGCCTGGACGAACTGCTCAAGCGCAAGGATGGTAGCAAAATGACGTGGCTAGCGTGGCTGCGCCAATCGCCCGCCAAGCCAAACTCGCGCCACATGCTTGAACACATCGAACGCCTCAAAGCCTGGCAGGCGCTTGACCTACCTGCTGGCATCGAACGGCAGGTACACCAAAACCGCTTGCTCAAGATCGCCCGCGAAGGCGGCCAGATGACGCCCGCCGACCTGGCCAAGTTCGAGTCGCAGCGGCGTTACGCCACCTTGGTAGCACTGGCCATCGAGGGCATGGCCACCGTCACTGATGAAATCATCGACCTTCACGACCGTATCATCGGCAAGCTGTTCAATGCGGCCAAGAACAAGCATCAACAGCAGTTCCAGGCTTCCGGCAAGGCGATCAACGACAAGGTGCGGATGTATGGGCGCATCGAGCGCACGCTGTTCATTCTGGATTGGCTGCAAAGCGTGGAGCTGCGCCGCCGCGTCCATGCGGGGCTGAATAAGGGCGAGGCGCTGGACGACACGTTGCTGCAATATCTGTCCCCGCTGGGGTGGGAGCATATCAACCTGACCGGCGATTACCTATGGCGCAGCAGTGCCAAGGTCGGTGCGGGGAAGTTCAGGCCATTGCGACCGCTGCCACCGGCTTAGCGTGCTTTATTTAATGAGATGGTCACTCCCTCCTTCCCAGTACTATGCTGAGGACAGGCTTTCATTCGGAGAACCATCATGGAAAACATTGCGCTTATTGGTATCGATCTGGGTAAGAACTCTTTCCATATTCATTGTCAGGATCATCGTGGGAAGGCCGTTTACCGTAAAAAATTCACCCGACCAAAGCTAATCGAATTTCTGGCGACATGCCCGGCAACAACCATCGCGATGGAAGCCTGTGGCGGTTCTCACTTTATGGCACGCAAGCTGGCAGAGTTAGGGCATTTTCCAAAGCTGATATCACCGCAATTTGTCCGCCCATTCGTTAAAAGCAACAAAATGACTTCGTTGATGCTGAAGCTATCTGTGAAGCAGCATCACGTCCATCTATGCGTTTCATGCAGCCCAGAACCGAATCTCAGCAGGCAATGCGAGCTCTGCATCGTGTCCGTGAATCCCTGGTTCAGGATAAGGTGAAAACAACTAATCAGATGCATGCTTTTCTGCTGGAATTTGGTATCAGCGTTCCGCGAGGTGCTGCCGTTATTAGTCGACTGAGTACCCTTCTTGAGGACAGTAGTTTGCCTCTTTATCTCAGCCAGTTACTGCTGAAATTACAACAGCATTATCACTATCTTGTTGAGCAGATTAAAGATCTGGAATCTCAGTTGAAACGAAAGTTGGACGAAGATGAGGTTGGACAGCGCTTGCTGAGTATTCCCTGCGTTGGAACGCTGACTGCCAGTACTATTTCAACTGAGATTGGCGACGGGAAGCAGTACGCCAGCAGCCGTGACTTTGCGGCGGCAACAGGGCTGGTACCCCGACAGTACAGCACGGGAGGTCGGACGACATTGTTAGGGATTAGCAAGCGGGGCAACAAAAAGATCCGAACTTTGTTGGTTCAGTGTGCCAGGGTATTCATACAAAAACTGGAACACCAGTCTGGCAAGTTGGCCGACTGGGTCAGGGAGTTGTTGTGTCGGAAAAGCAACTTTGTCGTCACCTGTGCTCTGGCAAACAAGCTGGCCAGAATAGCCTGGGCACTGACGGCGCGACAGCAAACTTACGAAGCATAAAGGCAGAAATACACCAGTTTAAACAATCATTCATCTGGTTTTGCGAATACTGATATTGATGATACTAACGGCCCACCGGCCTGTTGAGGAACCTGTAAAACGGAAAGGCTCATTGAAGCCGTATATTTTCTGGAGGTTCATCAGGCGCGGAACTCATCGAGGCGCGGGAATAAAATCCCATTCAGACGCCGGATAGATTCAAGCAAGCCAACTTGTCGTCAAAATCGGTGTTGCAAAAACGGGAGTGACCATAGATTCCGTTTTCTGAGACGTCCCCAGTATGGCAACCACGATCAGTCTGCTGGAGCCGGTTATAGCCGCACTGCTGGCCGTTGTGCTCGTCGGTGAAAGGCTGCCGCCTTCCGGATGGGCAGGCGTCGGACTGATAGTTGCGTGTCTGGGGCTCATCACCGTTCCGGCTGGAAAGTTACGTTTCAGTCTGTTCCGGCAACGGAAAGAAAACTTTGAAATCGCAAAAAGGAAAGAATTATGAAAGATAAAGCGTCATTTGACTCATTTTCGGCTCTCGATATGCGTGCCGGTACCATCATCAGGGTTGAGGAGAGTAAAACATCAAAGCCCACCTGGCGCATGACTATTGACCTAGGACCAGAACTGGGAACAAGGGTGTCATGCGGTGCGTATACTAACTATGCAGCAGAAGACCTGCAGGAAACGCAGGTAATCTGCATCGTCAATCTGGGTACCATGAAGATGGGACCTGAAAAGTCAGAGGTGCTGGTACTTGGTGTGTCTGATGGTTCAGGCGGGACGATCCCGCTGACGACAGAAAAGCGCGTCGATAACGGTGAATGCGTTTTCTGAAAATCGGCAGATAAAGCCACGTATGGGCAAGAAAATGCTTCCTAAAAATTTCAGTGAATATGTCTGCTTATCGCTCAAAGCTGCCTGTCAAAGTGGTCAAGCTTCACATAGCTCAGAGGTACAAAAAATAACCTTAACGAATGGAAGGGACTTCCCCTGGATATGCGCCTGATTAACTCTTGTGCAATCATGGGGTAAACATAGCCCCGGAGGGATTCGTTATGACCATCACGACTGTCGGTATCGATCTTGCTAAAAATGTGTTCGCTGTTCACTGCGTTGACCAACACGGTAAAACTGTTCTGGTTAAACCCAAAGTATCGCGTGCTGCCCTTCCTGAGCTGATTGCCAGTTTACCTCCCTGTGTTATCGGGATGGAGGCATGCTCCGGGGCTCACTACTGGGCAAGGTTGTTTCGGCAATATGGTCATGAACCACGGCTGATGGCTGCTAAATTTGTATCTCCTTACCGCATGGCCGGTAAATCAGGCAAAAATGATGCAGCTGATGCTCAGGCTATCTGTGAAGCAGTTCGTCGCCCGCATATGCGGTTTGTACCAGTGAAGGATGAGAGCCAGCAGGCGATGCAATGCCTACACCGTATCAGACAGGGTTTTATCGAAGAGAAAACAGCAACATATAACCGATTGAGAGGTTTGATATCGGAATTCGGTGTCATCGCCCCACAAAGTACAGATGCCCTGCGTCACATGGTTTCTGAGCAGAAGAGTTCTTTGCCACTTCAGGTTCAACAATGTGTTAATGACCTGCTGGAACACATTGATCGTATTGAAGATAATATTACTGAATATGACCGGATTTTGTCCCGCATGGCAAAAACAGATCACCGCAGCCAGCGATTGATGGAACTGAAAGGGATTGGTCCCACAACGGCCTGTGCGCTGGTCGCCAGTATCGGTAATGCACACGATTTTAAAAATGGGCGACAACTGGCAGCCTGGCTGGGACTAACGCCATCGCAGTACAGCAGTGGTGGGAAATCAAAGCTTGGCAGGATAACTAAAGCTGGCGATTCGTATCTGCGAACGCTACTGGTTCAGGGGGCTCGTTCGGTTCTGATTGGTGCCGAGAAAAGGACTGATTTATTCAGTCGTTGGGTCTGTTCACTGGTCGATCGCAGAGGATACTGGCGTGCCGTTGTAGCCATCGCCGCCAAAAACGCAAGGCTGTGCTGGGCATCATTGCATTACGGTGATGATTTCAGGCTGTACTCAGCCAGCTAAAGCACGAAACAAAATAACCATCTGACCTGCAATTCGTTGATGATAAAGGGTTAGACCCCGTGAGGCCTATCTGGCTATTGTACAGGATATACGTATCCGC
>NZ_AP022257.1:0-128811 GCF_014169755.1 Klebsiella sp. WP8-S18-ESBL-06 | reverse complement strand
GGCTTATATTAATTCATTAAAAACAGAAAGTTATCGTCTTGGCGTGGTTTTTTACATCATTGACCGTCAAACCCCTTATATAATTAACACTTGTCTTTTCATTATTAGAGGTTATATATTCCCATGGTTTCACATTCACATCACCACTTGGAATATCAACTTCCTGTGGTGTTATTTTTTTGAAAAAAGCACTAACCCCCCTTCCCACCTCAGACCTAAAATAACCATCTTCAGATGAAAAAAAATAAACAGCGCCACCTGCCAGACCTATTAACAAAAACCTCTTTGATAAACCCCAAAAATAAAAAACGAATACTAAGATAATTGTTCTTAACAAAAATAACACAAGTTAAACCCACTGTTCTTATTTTTTTTCCTGCACTGACAGATTCTTTTTCTTTTTCACTAGAGTCAGATTTTTTACTTGCAACACTAGATTCAATTCTGCGCTCCCAATTTTTCCTCGCTATCCATGAATCATGTTCTTTTCTCCTAACTGGATCACTAAGCACCTCATAAGCTTCGTTTAATATCTGCATGATTTTTTCCGCATCCGGATTATCTCGATTCAAATCAGGATGGTATTTTTTTGCAAGGGTCCTATAAGCAGCCTGAATCACCTCGACAGGTGCATCCTGAGACACCTTCAAATTATCGTAATGAGTTCTCATTTTAAAATCACCAGTTGGAAAAATCCTTTTAGAAAAAATATAAACCCGATAGCTAAATGTAAAATATTTTTATTTCTATTTATCGCCGTAGTGATAACGCGCTGCGTAGATGATAATTTCTCCGTTTTGGATTGAATAAACAAGCCTATGGCTCTGATCGATGCGCCGAGAATAGAGCGCAGGATCTTTGTGATGGCGTAATCGCTCAGGCTTCCCTATACCAGTTAACGGATCAGACTCGATGCTGTGAAGTAGCTGCCGGATACGTTCAAACTTCTTTTTGTCAGTACCACGCCAGTAATTGATATCATCAGCGCCATTCTTCGTGAACTTAATATTCCACTTCGACAAATTCGCCGCGCTCCGCCTGTTTCATTGACTCATTGATATGAGCAGCATTCGCAGGATTGCTGAACAGATACACTGTTTCTATGAGTGCCTCATACTCTCCAGCATCGATCATGACGATATCAGGTGCATCTCGCCGCATTACTCGTACCGGCTCAGCATCATCGGTAACACGCTTCATGGTATCGGCAAAATGTTTACGGGCATCCGTAAAAGTGATTGCATGCATCTTATTGGCTCCCTTCAGTTGTAGTACCAGTATAGAACATGTACGCAATTAAGTACATATAGAATTTACCATAATCCCTTCTTACGCGCACCGCTAAAACGGCCTCAGGGCGTTTCTGGTGGTTAACGGGCAAAAGGTGGTGGCAAGTACACCGAAAACCGCCAGAAACGCGCCTGATTTATTTTACGCATATGCATGGCTATTCACACCACTGCATAGTAGGTGATTTCGGCCGAGAAAAGGGTTCTGGACGTTAAAAGCATAAAAGAACGGGCCATCCAGGCCCGTCAAATGAGGACAACTCTGTAAAAGGACCGTCGCACCTGGTGCGGTGCCGGCGACAAGAAAAAGGTAGCTCATATCAGCCCCTCACCGGAGAAAAATATTTCCGGGCCAGTGCACAGACATCAGCCGTCCATAAATGCGATTTTAATCACAGGGAAGCGCCCCCCCCCCTTATTTATCGCGGCCAGAGACTGCTTTCTGGCCGCCTCAACCGCCACACGCTGTGTTCCCGTTAACTCGTGCAGATAACGCAGGAACATCCTGTTTCCCTCTGCATGCGCCTCCTCACTGCCCTGTGCGTAGTATTCCACTATCGCGTTCACCACGGATTCATCCACCGTAATCAGCTTCATTCTGTCTCTCCGCTTTCTCTGTGACACCATCCTGGCATCACGACGGTCATCCTGGCGTGAAAACGGTGACCGGGCAGGCAAATTTTTTGTCTGTCCGGTCACCGTTGGCGGGGTCCGGGGCGGTCAGTCCCGGCGTTCTTTATTCAGGCAATATGAGTACCTGCGACACCCGCTATTAAACTGAGTCAGGCGCAACATTTAAAAAACAACATTCACACGCATGCAAAACCTGGCTAGTATTTAGTCAAACCATGAGCCGTGCACTCTGACGCACCCTGTGCTCCGGCAACAGGTAAAACAGCCGGGTCCCTCCGGGGATACTGTACCGGGCAGCCCAATCCGAGAACACTGAGACAACAGCCCAAATCTGTCAGACCCACAACCGGGTCAAGTCATTCTCTGACTAAAGAGGCGTTGAGCCGCGAGCAGTCCGGGCTTAACCACGTTACGGTTTAAACGAGGGCGATCGGCGCAGGCCGCAGTGACCGTTAACGGCCACTGATGTTCTTGGGGTCAGTTTGGATATAGAGAATTATTGTACGGTAAGCCTGTTTTTTGAACAGACTTACCTATAGCAATAGGGTGTACTCATGCGCTATACGGCGTTTTCAGGGGATTTGTCCTTCATCGGATAACCTAAATGCGATACCGAAAGAGCGACAACTTAAAAGCGATAACCTCTGACACAAAATCAATCCGTTACGCCTCGCGATTGGTTGAATAATGCGCTTAACGTACAAAAATTTCCGATCTCCAAACTGACCCCTGGTAGGGCAGGGAGGTATTCCTTTCAGGCTCTGCTTGCCATATCTGACTTAAGCGGCTGGGGATAAATTTATCAGTCCAGATTTTTATGACGTCGTTCCGGTAATGATGCCGATTTACTGATTTAGTGTACGATGGTGGTTTTGAGGTGCTCACGTGGCTTCCATTTCTATCAGTTGTCCCTCCTGTTCAGCTACTGAAGGCGTGGTGCGTAACGGTAAAAGTACTGCCGGACATCAGCGCTATCTCTGCTCTCACTGTCGTAAAACATGGCAGCTACAGTTCACTTACACCGCCTCCCAGCCCGGTACACACCAGAAAATCATTGATATGGCCATGAATGGCGTCGTATGCCGGGCAACCGCCCGCATTATGGGCGTTGGGCTCAACACGATTTTCCGCCATTTAAAAAACTCAGGCCGCAGTCGGTAACCTCGCGCATACAACCGGGCAGTGACGTCATTGTCTGCGCTGAAATGGACGAACAATGGGGCTACGTCGGGACTAAATCACGCCAGCGCTGGCTGTTTTACGCGTATGACAGAATACGTCGAACAGTCGTGGCCCACGTCTTCGGTGAACGCACTATGGCTACGCTGGAGGGTCTTCTGAGCCTGCTGTCGGCCTTTGATGTGGTGATATGGATGACGGACGGCTGGCCGCTGTATGAATCACGCCTGAAGGGAAAGCTGCACGTTATCAGCAAGCGATATACACAGCGAATTGAGCGGCATAACCTGAATCTGAGGCAACATCTGGCAAGGCTGAGCAGGAAGTCGCTGTCATTCTCAAAATCGGTGGAGTTGCATGACAAAGTCATCGGGCATTATCTGAACATAAAACACTATCAGTAAATTGGAATCATCACTCTGAGCCTTAAAAACAATAAACGGCCCCCTCACGAAAGGGGCCGTTTTGTCTTTCAGATCTGGAGGCAGGTTACGCGCCTACCGGTACATCGTGCGCGGTATTTTTCAGCACCGGTCCGGTGTACTTCTCGATCTGCAGCTGCGACATCTGGCCACAGTTCCCCTGCGCCAGGCTGGAGGAGCCCACGTCAAAGGTCAGACAGTTCACGTTACCGTTTTTACACAGTGATCCCGGATGTGACGGGTCGGCCGGATCAAACCATGCCCCTTCACTGATGCGCACCACGCCTTCGCGAACGTTATCGGTAATCACCGCCCCGACCAGGATCTGCCCGCGATCGTTAAAGGCGCGAACCAGATCGCCTTCGCTTATGCCGCGCACGCTCGCATCTTTCGGATGGATCCAGATGGCTTCACGATCGGCCACCGCGTATTTCTTGCGGAGTGGAGTATTGTCGAGTTGAGAGTGCAGACGGTTAATTGGGTGAGCGGTATTGAGCGAAAGCGGATATTTCTCGGCTTCCGGCCCGCGATACCACTCGTACGGCGGCATCCAGGTTGGAATCGCTTTGCAGTCCTCGTAGCCCATTTTGGCGATGGCGTCAGAATAGATCTCGATTTTCCCTGACGGCGTCCCCAGCGGGTTGAGCAGCGGGTTCTCGCGGAAATCGGCGAAACGCACCCATTGGGTGTTCTCTTGCGGGATCGGGAAGCGAATGTAATTGTTGGAAGCCCAGAACATATCAAACGGCGGCAGCGCCACGCGAGCGTTGCGCGCCTGGGCTTTCATCTCGTCATACATGCCCTTCAACCACAGCATCTCATCTTTGCCTTCGGTAAAGGCCTCATGCACCCCAAGGATCTCGGAAATCCCCGCAAAGACATCAAAGTCGTTTTTCGCTTCGTTCTGCGGCGGTACGCACTGGCGCAGCGGGAAGACATAAAGCTGCGAATAGTCACCGCCCATATCCATGTCGTTGCGCTCGTAGGTGGTGGTCACCGGCAGTACGATGTCCGCGTGTTTCGCCGTCGCCGTCCAGTACGGTTCGTTCACCACCACGGTTTCCGGATGCTGCCAGGCTTTCACCAGGTTGTTGGTATCCTGATGCTGGTGGAAGGTGTTACCGCCCGCCACGTACACCATTTTAATATCCGGATAGGTGACCTTTGTGCCGTTATAGTCGATGGTCTTGCCTGGGTTCGCCAGCGCATCGGCGATGCGCGCCACCGGGAACGGCGTAATATCTTTCGCCGCCGGCGACGTTGGGCTACCGGCGGAGATCCCCGCCAGAATGCCGCCGCGCGCGGTTGGGCTACCGCCGGAAGAGTAGTGATAGCTAAAGCCGAAACCACCGCCGGGCAGGCCAATCTGCCCCAGCATCGCCGCCAGCGTCACCATCATCCAGTGGGCCTGTTCGCCATGATGCTGACGCTGAATGCCCCAGCCGCCCATGATCATGGTGCGATGCTTCGCCATATCTCGCGCCAGCTGCTTGATAGTCTCAGCATCAACGCCGCTGATATCCGCAGCCCAGTCGGCATCCTTGACGACGCCATCTTCTTTACCGTTCAGGTAGGCTTCAAATTTATCGAACCCTACGGTGTAGGTTTTCAGGAAATCTGGGTTATGCAGATTTTCAGCCAGCAGCGTATGGGCCACCCCCGCCATCAGCGCGCAGTCGGTGTAGCTGCGCGGGGCGATCCACTCGGCGCCTAACTCACGCGCGCTGTCGCTGCGCACCGGGTCGATACAAATCATCCGGGTGCCCTTTTTCTTCAGCGCTTCAAAGCCCGTCTGGCCGACGTGGTCCGGCAGGTTCCAGCTGTTTTTCAGCGTGATCATTGGGTTACAACCGATCATCACCACCAGCTCGCTGTTATCAATCACGTTTGGCCACGCGGTCTGCTGTTCGTAAACCTCAACGGAACCGACCACGTGCGGCATAATCACCTGCGCCGCGCCGGTGGAGTAGTCACCGGAATAGCCGACAAAGCCGCCTGCCAGGTTCATCATGCGCTGCAGCAGCGTTCTTGGGTTGTGGAACATCCCGACGCTTTTCCAGCCGTAAGAACCGGCATAAATAGATGATGGGCCATGCTCTTTTTGCAGACGGCTGATTTCACCCGCCACCAGATGCAGGGCTTTATCCCAGCTGACGCGGACCCACTCATCGCGGCCGCGCAGCTCTGGCTTACTGTTTTTCGCCCCGCCTTCTAACCAGCTTTTACGTACCATCGGATATTTAATCCGGTTTTCGGCGTGAACCTGATACGGCGCCATAGTAATCAGTTCGTTAGGATACGGATCGTCTTTGATCGGGCGTACGTCAACCATTTTGCCGTCGCGGACGATGGCTTCAAACGCGCCCCAGTGGGCGCCGGTGAGAATGCCGCTTTCCGCCTGGCGCAATGCGATAAACTGCGGCATCGCCTGGCTAATGGCCTCCGCCAGCGCCGAACGCGGCCACAGCCCCGCCAGCAGCGGCGCCGCCATCAGGGCGCTGGCGCCAGCCAGAAAACGGCGACGCGTCAGATTCATACCAGGTTCCTGGCTCTGATCCGCCATGTCATAATCGTTATTCTTTTTCATCATGACTCCTTATTGTTTGTCCTGATTGGCCGCTGCTGGCATGTCGCTCGCATGTTTTTGTACGTACTGGGTCAGGAGACGAACCTGTTCCTGAGTCAGTGAAGTACGGCCGGACATACCTTTAACCACCCCAATCCACTGGTTGGCGTTAAAGCGATTCAACTCGGTCAGGCCATGACAGCCGGTACAGTTGTTAGCCATTAATTCAGAAGCGTAACTCCAGATTTTTTGTTGATCGCCAATCAGATTTTTCGCCGGCAGCCAGACCTGCAGATCGACTTCATGCCAGACCTGTTTGGTCTCTTCATCGGTAACGGAACCAGAGACTTTTAACGCTTTGCGAGCTTCTTCGCCCAGCAGCGCGCTCATAATGCGTTTGCCGCGCGCGGCGTAGAAAGCTTCGGTGACGCCATCCTGTTGCCAGCCATGAACATCCGCCAGCACCATGTCGCCTTCACGTTTCACCACTTTCACTTCAGTGGAGGCCATCAGGTTACCGTCGTTATGGTCGCCCGCTTTCTCGCTCAGCCAGAACGGCTGGGTCTGAATGGTGTAAAGGGTGGTCGCGGTCGCCGGGGTTTTCGCCGCCGCGTTAGCGAGCTCGCTGGCCCCTGCCGCCGCCAGGCCGCTCATGTTCGGCAGAATATGCGCCACGCCTTTATGGCAGTCGATGCAGGTTTCGCCCTCTTTGATTGCGACCGGGTGCTGCTTACGGGCTTCAGGGGTTTGCGCCAGAATATCCATCGCTTTATAGTCGTGGCAGGAACGGCAGGTCGCCGAATCGCTCTTCTTCAACCCATCCCAGACGCTCTGGGCCATCGCCAGTTTATGCGCCTCGTATTTTTCCGGAGTGTCGATTTTGCCGGTCATTTCACCCCAGACATCTTTCAGGGCGCCAATTTTGGTCAGCATATAATCGATCGGCTGATGAGGAACGTGGCAATCGGCGCACTCGGCGCGAATACCTTTATCGTTCTGGAAATGCACGCTGCCCTGATATTCCGCCAGTGGCTGCTGCATGGTATGACATGACACACAAAATTCGGTATCGCTGGTTTTATGCATAATAGTCGCGGTACCAGCCAGCAATACCACGCCAATAATGATCCCAACCAGCAAGGCGATAAATATAATTTTTCGCCTACCAGAGCGTTCCAGTGAAAGTTTACTCATCTTATTATTTAACCCTTTTCCTAAATGAAAGACGCAAAAGTCCCTGTCAGATGGTAATCGTTATATAAATCAATCTATAACGATTACACTCACCTTCTAATCCAACTAAATTTTTGGAAATTTTCGGAGCCAGGATAATCAGCCGGGGATGATTATCCTGTGATTTCATAGCGATAACCCATTGCAAATCCAATCTGCCTTCGAGCAATACTCACGTTATTTTAATTATTGCAGTGTAGCGGCTTGTTCTTTTTTAGCCCGGTCAATACTACGAATGATAATTTCTCGCTGAGCATCATCCGCCGGTAACAGTTGCAGCATCAGCTGCCACGCCGCGATCGCTTTGTCATACTGCTGGTGCTCAAAGGCGTTAAACGCCGCCAGGCTAAGCACCCGTACATCGTTATGGTTATTCTTCAGCAACGTATCGAGCAGTTGCTGGGCTTCACGGCTATCGTTGGGATCCGTAGAGTGAAGTAACGCTTCGGTATATCCCAGTTGCGCATCGGCGTTGCCTGGCGCCAGCTGTCGCGCCTTATCAAACGCCTGTAACGCGGCGCCTGGATTATTGAGCACCAGTTGCAGCCTGCCGAGCATCGTCCAGCTCAGCTGGTCGGCCGGGTATTGCTGCAGGCGGGTGCGTAGCCCCAGCGCCAGTCGAAACAGCTCTTCTTCCGACAACGGTTTACCCTGTGGATCCATCACCCGCTGCATCAACTGCGGCGTTTGCTGGACAACTTGCTGCCACTCAACCACGCGGGTCATATAACTCGTTCGGATAAAAACCCCTACGCATAAAGAGATTACTATAATAACCCCAAGAATATACACCCAATAACTACTATTTTTGTGATTCGTTTCGGCAGATTCGGGCAAATCTTCCAATAAATTCAAGCGTAAATCGTCAACCAGCTGCTGTTGCTGCGCCGCATTCACCGCTGAAAGATCCTCATCAAGCTCCTGCAGGCGCGCCCGATAAATCATATGGTTCATGGTATTGCGGTCAACGCGCTGCCTGCCGCTCCACGGAATAAACAGCAGCGCCGCGGTTCCCAGCAGTAACACCAACATGATGAGCAAAGCGACAATCATTTCAGGGTCCTTTTATTGTCATCAAGCAGCGCCTTTAAGCGTTCCTGTTCCTGCGCGCTCAGCTCGCTGACGCGTTCAGCCCGTGAGCGACGGCTTAAACGAAAAATCACCAGCGCGCCGCCCACAACGAAACAAGCCGGCAGTAGCCAGAGTATAATCGTCGCGGGGGTCACCGACGGTTCGTAGGTCACGAAGTTGCCGTAGCGCGCCACCATGTAATCGGTGATTTGCTGATTGCTTTGTCCCTGCTCCATCAATTGCCAGACCTTTTTACGCATATCGGCGGCAATCATCGAGTTCGAATCGGCAATACTGTTGTTCTGGCATTTCGGGCAGCGCAGCTGTTCGGTCAACTGGCGGAACTGCTGCTCCTGGGCTTCATCTTTAAATGGATAGGTATCAATCGCCGCCAGCGCCTGAAACGAGAGCAGCGCCGTCAGTAAAGTGATGAGCAGATATTTCACGCGCCCCCCTGCTGGCTATATTTATTCCACAGCGGCAGAATCTCCTGCTGCCAGACCCGCTCGTTCACATCGCCGGCATGGCGGTAGCGGATAATGCCTTTGCCGTCGATGAGGAAAGTTTCCGGCGCGCCATACACGCCAAGATCCAGCCCCAGCATACCGTCGCCGTCAAACACTCCCAGCGCATACGGGTTGCTCAATTCGTGCAGCCAGTTCACCGCTTTCTGGCGATCGTCTTTATAGTTGATACCAACGATGCGAATGCCCTGCGCCGCCAGGGAGCGCAAATACTGATGCTCCGCCCGACAGGTGGAGCACCAGGTGGCCCAGACGTTAATTAGCACCGGTTTACCATTGATAATGTTAGAGGGATCCAGCATGACATCCGGTTTTTCCAATGACGCCAGGCGGAAATCCGGCAGAGGCTTACCCACCAGCGCAGATTCAAGCACGGTAGGATCGTCCCCGTCGCTATTGCGCATCAGTTGCCACATCAGCGCCGCCGCCAGAATCAGGAAGATAGCCAGCGGTAAATATAAGACTTTGCGGTTCATCACGCGTTCTCCGGCAGTGATTTACGTAAGCGATAACGTGGGTCCAGAATGCACAGCACGCCGCCAAACGCCATTAACATCCCGCCGAACCAGATCCAGCGAACAAAAGGTTTATAGTACAAGCGCACCGCCCAGCTACCGTCGGCCAGCTCTTCACCCAGCGCAGCGTATAGGTCGCGCACCAGCCCACCGTCGATGGCGGCTTCGGTCATCTCCATCCGGCTGCTGCTGTAAATGCGTTTCTCCGCCCGCAGCGTACTCACGTGACGGCCATTCTGCGAAACTTCGATCACCCCTTCACCGCCAAAGTAGTTCGGCCCGGTGATATCCCGCACGTCCCGGAACACAAAGTGATACTGGTGGATATCGACGCTATCGCCCGGCTTCATTCGCACATCGCGTTCAATGCTGTAATTCTGACTGAAGGCGATGCCAATGACGGTGACCACCAGCCCCACATGGCCGGCGACCATTCCCCAATGGCTGCGTCCGAGGCGGGTCAGCCCGCGCCAGAAGGGGTGGCGATCGGAGGCGCGCTCCACCACTTCCATCACGGTAAGCACGAATGCCCACAGCGACATCAGCAGGCCAACTACGGTCATGGCTTTAATACGATCCTGCATCAGCCACGGCAGTGCGATGGCCAGTACGACGGCAACCACCGCGGCAATCAGCAGCCGCTTACGCAGCTTGTGGAATTCATCGCGACGCCAGCGCACCAGCGGCCCGATCCCAAGCAGCAACGAGAACGGGATCATCAGCGCAATAAAGAGGGAATTAAAGAACGGCTCGCCGATAGAAATGCTGCCTAGCCCCAGTAGCTTGTGTATCAGCGGCAGCAGCGTCCCCAGCAGTACCACCAGCATGGCGGCAATCAGCAGCACATTGTTGCCCAGCAACAGCGACTCGCGCGACCAAAGTTCGTGACGCACCCGGGAACGTACATTGCCGCCTTTGATGGCGAATAACAGCAGCGAACCGCCGATAGTTATCATCAACAGCGCCAGAATAAACATGCCGCGCGTAGGATCGGAAGCGAAGGAGTGTACGGAAATCAGTACCCCGGAACGCACCAGGAAAGTGCCCAGCAGGCACAGCGAGAACGCCAGAATCGCCAGCAGTACGGTCCAGGATTTAAAGCTGCCGCGCTTTTCGGTGACCGATAGCGAGTGAATCAGCGCCGTTCCCGCCAGCCACGGCATCAGGGAGGCGTTTTCTACCGGATCCCAGAACCACCAGCCGCCCCAGCCGAGCTCATAATAGGCCCACGCCGACCCCAGCACGATACCGACCGTCAGAAAGCTCCACGCCGCCAGCGTCCACGGCCGCGACCAGCGCGCCCACGCGCTATCAAGGCGCCCGGTCATCAGCGACGCAATGGCGAAAGCGAAGGCCACGGAGAAGCCCACATAGCCCATGTACAGCATCGGCGGGTGGAAGATCAGCCCGATATCCTGCAGCATCGGGTTCAGATCGCGCCCCTCGATGGGGAAATCAGGTAGCGTTCGCACGAACGGATTTGAGGTCAGCAGGATGAACGCCAGGAAGCAGAAGGAGATCATCCCCATTACCGCCAGCACCCGCGAAGAGGCTTCCAGCGGAATATTACGGCTCAGGGCCGCGACCGCGCAGGTCCAGCCGCTCATCAGCAATACCCACAGCAGCAACGATCCCTCGTGGGCCCCCCAGGTCGCCGCTACGCGATACCACACCGGCAGCAGCGTATTCGAGTTACTGACGACATACAGAACGGTGAAGTCATTCACCACAAAGGCATACACCAGAATGAGAAACGCCCCGAGGATGGCGGCAAACATCGCTACCGACAGCGGCTTCGCCAGCGCCATCATCCGCGCATCCTGCCGCATCGCGCCCCAGGAGGGAAATAGCGCCAGCAGGCAGGAAATGCCCAACGCCAGGCACAGCAGGAAGAGGCCGATTTCAGGGATCATTGCGCGGCTCCCTGTGGCTTCTCAGCCGGATGATGATTCTCTTCCATCGCTTCTTTCACTTCCGGAGGGGTGTAATTTTCATCGTGTTTCGCCAGCACTTCCTTCGCGCGGATATGCGTCCCGTCCTGCAGCGTCCCCTGGGCTACAACCCCCTGCCCTTCGCGGAACAACGCTGGCAGTATCCCGGTATAGCTCACCTCGACGACGCCGCGGGCATCATAGAGTTTGAAGGTCACATCGAGGGTTTTATCGTCACGCTTCACGCTGCCGGGCATCACCATGCCGCCGATACGTAGACGCTGTCCCGGCTCTGGCTTCTGGCCATTTTCCCGTTTGCCGTATATCACTTCGCCTGGGGTATAGAAGAGATCGATATTGGAGCTTAATGCATACATCACCAGACCAACGGTCAGCGCCAGCCCCCCAATCACTCCGCAGGCGAGCCAGAGACGTACTTTACGCCGAGGATTCACAACGCATCTCCCTTCATTGTGCTTTGCTTACGCGCCGCCGATACCCGCCGCTCGCGCGCCATCTGCCGGCGTACATCCGCCAGCAACGCCCGGCGCTGCCAGCGGGTGTGGATGAACAAAATCAGCAGCGCGATGACCGTCACTGCAACCGCCAGCCAGACATAAAAGGCGTAGCCGCCCATCTGCCAGAAATCGCTCCAGGAGTGAAAAGCGCTGGTCATGAGTTCTCCTCGCGCTTACTAGCGCCAGCCAGCGCCACGACCCACGGACGGCGGCGCTCCTGCAACAGAATTAAATTACGCATACGCATTAATGTCAGAGTAATAAAGAGGAATAAGAAACCGAAAATGGTTAAACGCAACGGCATGCGCATCGACGGATCGATGGTTTTCTGCATATTGGTCGAGCCCTGATGCAGGGTGTTCCACCACTCCACGGAATAATGAATAATCGGCAGGTTGACCACCCCGACCAGCACAAGTATCCCGGCGGCGCGCCCGGCCAGCCGGCGATCGTCAAAAGCGTGATACAGGCCAATCACCCCGACGTATAAAAACAGCAGGACCAGTTCGGAAGTCAGACGCGCATCCCAGACCCACCAGGTTCCCCACATCGGTTTTCCCCACGCGGAACCAGTCACCAGCGCAATAAAGGTGTAAACCGCGCCTGGCAGCGCCATCGCAATCACCGCTTTATCCGCCATTTTCATCTGCCAGACCAGGCCGACAAAAGCGGTCACGGCCATGGAGCCGTAAATCCCCATCGACCACATCGCCGCCGGGACGTGCAGATACATGATGCGATAGCTTTCACCCTGTTGATAATCTGCCGGGGCGTAGACAAATCCCCAGACGCAGCCCACCACCAGAAACAGCGCGCTGAGGATAGCCATCAGCGGAATGAATCGTCCGCATACGCTATACAGGCGCTCTGGAATGGCGAGTTGATGTAACACTTTCCACATTTTTTTTGCCTCATTGCCCCGAGGGAACGGGAATTATTGCACGCTAATTCTGAGTGCCGCCGCGGTAGCAAACGGACTTAAGGTGGCGCTTCCCGCCAGAAAGGCGCCAAGAATGGCCATATAGCCGTCAACCGGCAACTGCATCTGCGCCGCGCCCACGGCGGCGGTGGCGAAAATCAGTAACGGAATCATCAGCGGCAGTACCAGCAGGCTCAGCAATACGCCGCCGCGCCGCAGGCCGACGGTCAACCCCACGCCGATGGCGCCAATAAAGCTCAGCGTTGGCGTGCCCATCAATAGCGTCAGGGTCAGCACCTGCCACTCCGCGGTCGAAAGTCCGAATAACATAGCGATCAGCGGAGAGATTATCAGCAGCGGCAGCCCGGAGACCACCCAATGCGCCGCGATTTTTGCCAGCACCACCAGCGACAGCGGCACCGGCATCAGCATCAGTTGCTGCAGCGAGCCATCCAGCCAGTCATCGCGAAACAGCCGGTCCATTGCCAGCAGCGAAGAGAGTAACGCGGCCACCCAGACAATGCCCGGCGCAATCTGCCGGAGCAGCTGCGGTTCAGGGCCGATACTGAGGGGGAACAGGGTGATAATAATCAGGAAAAACCACAGCGGGTTGATAATTTCGGCGTAATTGCGAAAGGCGAGGCGCAGGTCGCGCCAGAATATCTGCTTGATCATGCCGCGACCGCCTCATCGTCACTCAGCATAATCGTGCGTAAGGGAACGCACAGAGGGCGCAGAGGTTGATGGGTGGTCAGGATGACCGCACCGCCCTGGCTGACGTGCTGCTCCAGCCGGGTGGTCAGCGTTTGTACGCCAGCCGCATCGAGCGCGGTGAAGGGTTCATCTAAAATCCAGAACGTCGCGCGGCTGAGCCATAGTCTCGCCAGCGCGACGCGCCGCTGTTGCCCGGCAGAGAGTTGCGCTACCGGAACATCCTCAAAGCCCACCAGCTCAACCTGCGCCAGCGCCTGCCAGCGCGCCTCAATGGTCGCCTCAGGATGGTAAAAGCGCAGATTTTCGTCCGCCGTTAGCGCCCCTTTAACCCCCACCTGATGACCGAGCCATAAGAGCTGCGCGTGCCAGCTATCGCGAGTACGCCGCAGCGGTTTGCCCTGCCAGAGAATTTCCCCTTCTTCTGGCGTCGATAACCCGGTCAGGAGGTGTAATAACGAGGTTTTTCCCGCGCCGTTGGGGCCTGAAATTTGAATAATCTCGCCGGGTTGTACCGCAAACGATAGGTGGGTAAAAAGGGTTCGTTCATCCCGCAGGCAGGCGATATTTTTTATTTCCAGCATCAGATAGGAGGTCCAGTCTGGGCGTCAGTGCATGAAGTGGCTTATTATAACGAAAGAAAACAATATGTTTTGCTAACTGTATCAAAATTTTAAGCAGGGGATAAGCGGTAAATGTAAGGGTTCGCGACCCGATATAGCCGGAAACGTAGGATCATTATCCGGTTTTAGAATGCCGAGCAGCGCGCAGGCATTCCTGGATGCGCCAGCGGCGCATGAAGGCGCCAGCTGGAGCTGAATGTGGCTCTTCTGGTTAGTGGCGCCGTAGCCCGGCGCAGCCGGCTGATTTATAGAGGATCGCTATCAACCCCCCCTTCCCTGCAAAGCTTTAACCCGCTAATCGCGATGTAGAAGCATCTGTGCGCCGTCGGAGTGGCCACGACAAGGCGTAGCCGCAGTCGGGGCGTATCTCCGCGTTAGCGGGCCGTCAGGGCCGCTTACGGGCGTGTACGAGAAAACCCCAGCTGTACTACTTAAAGCGGCTAAAAATCTAGTTACAACATCCATTATTAAAAGCGACGTTGTTCCGGGCCTTCGGCCCGGGGCGGCCTCGCTTTTCAGTGGTGGGGAGGGGCTGTGAGGGTTCAGGCAGACACTGTTCCTGCTTTTGAGTGAGTATTTTGAATGTTGTAACTATATGTGCCGTGCCGGGGCCCGTCGCGTAGCGATGGGAGCTACTTTAGGCAGTTGCCGAACCGGCGCGGACGTGAGTCCGCTGCAAGGGCGGGCATTTTCAGGAGCCTGTCCACAGGTCAGGCGACGAACAGGTTATATATTTATATGAATGAAATAAAAGATATTTAAAAGAAGTACAGAGCAGGTTTTTAAAGGAAACCACGCACTTTGAAATCAGGTCGGCTGGCGCTCTGTAAGCATAACGGTTGTAACCTTATGGAAAGGTCCCTTGCAGTTATTTGTGGGTAACTGAATCTGGCGACGAGATGTGGCCACTCTGATGCAATTTCTGGCCATTCTGATGGCGGAATGGGGTGAATGTCAGGAAGGACGGCCGTCATTTCGTGCAGAAAACCGTCAACGATGGACTGCAGACGTGCGAAACCCTCCGGCGCCAGCCGGATTTTTCACACAGGAAGGGTTATATGGGGACGGTGGCCAGCCGCGTGTAGTTGTTACCACGCGACATCAGCATGCGCTCTTTCACGCGCCGCTCCAGCTCACGCTGGAGAGCATCCCTGTCGCCGACGAAACGCCCTTTGGCGTAGTCACGCGTCAGCTGCTGTTTCACCAGCGTCACAATGTCCTTACGGGCTCTGTCCGCGTCACGTCGGGCGCGGGCGCGCTTCAGGCCATGCTGTTTACGTTCGGACTGGTAGCTGCGGAACCGTTCGCGCACAAACCGCCAGGCCTTCGCTATCAGCTCGTCCATCTCCAGCGGCTTCAGGTTCTGCTTCTTACGCTGCTGATTCTCCCATTCCACACGGCTGCGCCTCGCGGCCACAACGGCCACGTCAGAGACGTCGAGCGCGGAGAACAGTGCCGGCGTGAAGGTGATATCGGTCGGGATATTGCAGCCAATCTGCGGGTCATACTCGGTCTGATAGGTAATCAGCCCCAGCTCCGCCATAAACGTCAGCGCCCGCGTGGCGCGGGTGATGGACAGATTACCGCTTTTCGACTCGGTGGCGAGACCGCACTCGATGGCCAGATTGGTGATGGAGCGCTGAACGCGGTTGGCCAGCGGGTCATAGTGGAAACACAGCCCCTGGAGCAGGGCATCGATGGCCCGGCGGCGCAACAGTGGCGGCATCCGGTGACGTTTACCCAGCGAGCGTAAGAACGCCACATGGATGGAAAAGTCAAAACGGGACGTGAAGCCTTCGGCTTTCGCCATCAGCTTACGACAGAACGGCAGTGTCTTTTTGCCTTCACGCGGCGTGAATGCCGGGTTCGGGTTTTTGACCTGACGGTAATGGGAGAAGGGGTTTGAGGGCCAATGGAACGAAAACGTACGCTAAGAAGTTAATTCATTGTTTAAATTGAAATTTAGTTCTCTCAGTTCCCCCTTCAAAATATCCTCCGGTAGCGTAAACGTATAATGCCCCAGCATATTGATATGCCCGTGCATCAGTGGGGACAACCGGGCGATATCTTCAACCCCGATTTCTTCTCCATTACTGCGTATCCAGCTCAGGGCTTCCTGCATATAAAGTGTGTTCCACAGTACCACTGCGTTAGTGACCAGGCCCAGTGCCCCCAGCTGATCTTCCTGACCTTCACGATAGCGCTTTCTGATCTCACCGCGCTGCCCGTAGCAGATCGCCCTCGCCACAGCATGGCGGCCTTCCCCCCGGTTTAGCTGCGTCAGGATCCGCCGACGATAATCCTCATCATCAATATAATTAAGAAGGTACAGCGTCTTGTTGACGCGCCCCACTTCCATGATCGCCTGTGCCAGCCCTGATGGGCGCGAGCTTTTCAGCAAAGAGCGAATGAGTTCTGAAGCATGAATGGTGCCCAGTTTCAGCGAACCGGCGGTTCGCATCATCTCATCCCACTGATCCTCGGCTTTCGACAGATCGGCACAACCACGTGCCAGTTCGTCCAGTGCACCGTAATTTGCCGATTTATCCACTCGCCAGAATACCGCTTCACCGGCATCGGCAAGCCGGGGGGAAAACTGGTATCCCAGCAGCCAGAAGAGGCCAAAAATAATGTCGCTGGTACCGGCTGTGTCTGTCATGATCTCAACCGGATTCAGCCCTGTCTGCTGCTCCAGAAGGCCTTCCAGCACAAAAATGGAATCTCGTAATGTGCCGGGGACAACGATGCCGTGGAATCCAGAGTACTGATCAGAGACGAAGTTGTACCAGGTGATGCCACGTCCGGAACCAAAATATTTTCTGTTAGGTCCTGAATTGACGGTTTTCACCGGCGTGACAAAGCGCATGCCATCAGCTGAAGCCACTTCGCCACCACCCCAGCGGCCAGCAAGCTCCAGTGTGGACTGAAAATCAACCAGGCGGGCATTGGCGCTGACCAGCGTTTCTGCCCGGAGGTAATTCTGTTTTACCCAGCTAAGCCGGTGGCGCGTCAGCGCCGGTATATTGTGCTTTATCAGCGGTTCCAGCCCGATATTGCAGGCCTCTGCCATCAGGACCGCGCACAGGCTGATGTGCAGATCCTGTGCCCGGGCCCCGGATTCACTGACATGCGTAAACTCACGTGTAAATCCCGTTCTGGCATCTATTTCAAGCAACAGTTCCGTCAAATCTACTGGCGGGAGTAGCAGCCTTACCCGACTGTTGAGACGATGCAACGATGGTGGCTCCTCCAGTTTCTCCAGGCTGCTGATAGTCAGGGAAGGATGTTTACCGTCATGGCAAATATGAACCTCCGCATTTCCTTCAAAGCGGGATGCGACGGTTTTCCAGGTTTCATCTAGCTGGACCGCCAACTGTTGCACGCCTTTATGTCCATCAGTGGGATGTCCCAGCGCCCGGCAAACGGGGACCCGCTGAGCCTGCCATTCTTCCCCCTGCAACAGCTTCTCGCGGGATTTCCCCAGCGATCGCTGTTTTCGAGCCAGATGTCCCTTCGACGTAGTGCATCCTGAAGGCGCTCCAGCAGACAAAGCGAGTAACCGGCACGCTGTATCCGGCCCTCCGCATCGTATACCAGGCGTTTCCAGGGGCCGGTAATAATATGTTCAGGCGCATTGTCCAGGATGCGCTTTTTCGAGCCGTTCAGTTCGGTCAGATAATGAATGGCGGACAACGTATGTTCTCCGGCTGGCGCTGCCTGGAAATGCAGGTCGCGCAATACCGCCGGAAGAAAGCGCTTTACCCGCCCGTACTGCTCCACCATTTCGTCATGGAAATTGTTGTTCTGAGGCCGGGCCAGCTCATTTACCTTGCTGACGGATTCTGCCAGCCTGCTTTTCGGTATGCTGTTGAATATGGTCTCCCTCAGTTCAGCATCGTCAGCCTGTTCATCCAGCAACAATGAACATGCCCGCGCCAATATTAGCGCAGCACGATCAAGATCTTTAAGCGTCCTGAGCCGTTTTTTCTGCCCCGTTTTCTTCGCCGCACGAGTGATATCCAGTATCAGCATATCGAGCACATCAACGGCCTCATCCAGCGCCGCAGTCTCCTGCGCTTTAACGAATGCTGTGAGTACGGCCAGTTTTCTCTGCTGTGGCATTCGCGCGATATATTTTACCGACGCCATGCCTGCGTAACGGGCCAAATTACGCAGTTGTATAGCAGGCAGACCGGTAAAATTCAGTCGGGAAAATTCCAGGTTTCGCAGCCGGATATACCGCTCCAGCGCTTCGGTAAATGCCGGGCCGCTGACGGTGACCGGTCCCTTTTTCAGTTGCTCCAGCGGTGAAGTACGCTGCCCCTCAGGAATGTCCAGAAGCTCCGTCACGCGGGCGGTCTGCCAGCTGTCCGGCAACGCGGCCAGTTTCTTCCACAGCCGCTGATTTGCCCGTTCGCGTATTTCACTGACGAGACGTACAAGTGTGGTTGCTCCGGGCAGCAGGACCTTATTCTGAAGCAGCCACGCGGTGGCAAAATCAAACATAAGGCCGGGTCGCTCATTACTGAGCCATGCGCGGGTGTACAGCAGGCGCTTCAGGCGGAAAGACCAGGGGAAATCGCCAAATTCATGGTAACCGTAATATTCCTTAATCAGCGCAGTATGCTCTCTGAGGGTGGTAACCCGTTCTGCGTAGCGGGTAAGGACTTCCGGACGGCGAATATTAAGCTGCACCGCGACAAATTGCTGAACACCTGGCAGAACCCGGGTTAAGTCTGTCAGAAAGGTGCCCAGAAAACGGGCGGTGGTGAGCTGAAGCGCAATTCCCAGCCGGTTATGCCTTCCCCGCCGCTGGTTAATGAAGGCAAGATCCCGCTCATCAAGATGAAAATAGCGCGCCAGCTGCACGTCATTGGGTTCTGCAACATAGCGACCATAATTCAGTTCCTGCTCAGTGGTCAGAAAATCGACGGGCATACCGGCCTCCCTGCCTGATGGTCATGAATTAACAATTTCGCAACCGTCCGAAATATTATAAATTCTCGGACACACTAAAATGGTGTTGTCTAGGTGTCTATTAAATCGATTTTTTGTTATAACAGACACCCACTGTCCGATATTTGATTTAGGATACATTTTTATGCGACTTTTTGGTTACGCACGGGTATCAACAAGCCAGCAGTCCCTCGATATTCAGATCAAGGGGCTTAAAGAGGCGGGGGTGAAAGCCAGTCGCATATTTACCGACAAAGCATCCGGCAGTTCTACCGACAGGAAAGGACTGGATCTGCTGCGAATGAAGGTGGAGGAAGGTGACGTCATCCTGGTGAAGAAACTCGACCGGCTTGGCCGCGACACTGCCGATATGATCCAACTGATAAAAGAATTCGACGCTCAGGGAGTCGCGGTCCGATTCATAGACGACGGGATCAGCACCGACGGTGAAATGGGGAAAATGGTTGTGACCATTCTTTCAGCTGTAGCCCAGGCCGAACGCAGGAGGATTCTGGAGCGTACGAACGAAGGACGGCAGGAGGCCAGGCTGAAAGGTATCCGGTTTGGCCGAAAGCGCATCATCGACAGAAATAGTGTACTGGCACTTCATCAGCAGGGAACTGGTGCAACAGATATTGCCCGCCGGCTCAGTATTGCCCGTTCCACTGTTTATAAAATTCTGGAAGATGAGAGCCGGGTTAATCTGAGCAAAATTTGAGGACGAACATGAGTGATGTAAAGGCATTCAACAATTGCATGAGTGTGTTCTGGCGACAGCATGAAGCCGAATTCTCTCGCTTTCTGACATCGAAGACAGGTGATAGCGAAAAAGCAGCAGACCCGGAGAAGACGAAGGTGATTATCGTGACGCTTGCCGAAACGACACCTGTACTGGAAGCCGCTAACCTGCAGCAGGATCTACGCCGAGCTGGCATCGAGCCGTGGGCATGGGTCGTTAATAACAGCCTGGCAGCTGCTCAACCGTCTTCGCCTTTCCTGAAGATCAGGGCGAACCGCGAGCTGCCTCTCATCTCTGATGTGGAAGAGCAGTATGCAAAGCGTATTGCATTAACAGCGCTACAGAGCGAAGAGCCGGTTGGTATTGACCTGCTGGAAGAAATGGCGAAGTAATAATGAAGGGGGCAAATGCCCCCTTCGTCTTTATTTCAGTCTTTTACCTGAATCATCAACGACTTTTTCACCGTCTTCCTTGGTGAAAGCCGCTTTCTGGGCATCTGGAAGGATATCGAGAACAACCTCTGAAGGACGGCAAAGTTTAGTTCCCAGTGGCGTCACTACGATCGGACGGTTGATCAGAATCGGATGCTGTAGCATAAAGTCGATGAGCTGGTCGTCAGTAAATTTATCTTCTGCAAGACCCAGTTCCTCATACGGCTCGACGTTCTTACGCAGCAAAGCCCGGACGGAAATGCCCATATCCGCAATGAGTTTGAGCAGCTCATCGCGTGAAGGTGGAGTCTCAAGGTAAAGAATAACGGTCGGCTCGATACCGCTGTTGCGGATCATCTCCAGCGTATTACGCGACGTGCCGCAGGCTGGGTTGTGATAAATGGTGATGTTGCTCATATCAGTATCTCATTACAAAGTGAAAGAGAGACGTAGCGCCAGCGCGGCCAGCGTTACAAACAGCACAGGCAGAGTCATGACGATCCCGGTGCGGAAATAGTATCCCCATGTGATGGTCATGTTCTTCTGTGAAAGGACATGCAGCCAGAGCAACGTTGCCAGGCTACCAATAGGTGTAATTTTCGGTCCAAGATCGCAGCCAATCACGTTGGCAAAAATCATCGCCTCTTTGATAACGCCTGTTGCAGTGCTGCCATCAATAGAGAGAGCACCAACCAGCACGGTAGGCATATTGTTCATGATGGAAGAGAGGAAAGCCGTCAGGAAGCCAGTACCAAACGTCGCGGCCCAAAGTCCTTTATCTGCCAGCACGTTCAACACACCGGAGAGGTATTCTGTTAGTCCGGCATTACGCAGACCATAGACCACCAGATACATTCCCAGAGAGAATATGACGATCTGCCATGGCGCACCGCGAAGCACTTTGCCAGTGTTAATGGCATGGCCTCGCTTCGCCACCGCAAACAGAATGACAGCCCCTACAGCAGCAATCGCACTGACCGGGATACCCAACGGCTCAAGGACGAAAAAGCCAACCAGAAGAAGGATCAACACTATCCAGCCGGTTCTGAAGGTTGCCAGATCTTTAATCGCTTTTGCCGGTGCTTTCAGGAGAGCCAGGTCGTAAGTTGGCGGAATATCTTTGCGGAAGAACAGATGCAGCATCACCAGCGTGGCGATAATGGCTGCGATATCCACCGGCACCATTACCGACGCATACTCAGTGAAACCCAGCCCAAAGAAGTCTGCAGAAACGATGTTAACCAGGTTGGACACGATAAGCGGCAGACTGGCCGTATCGGCAATAAACCCGGCGGCCATGACAAATGCCAGCGTAGTGCCTTTGCTGAAACCTAATGCAAGCAGCATGGCGATAACAATTGGCGTCAGAATCAATGCCGCACCATCGTTGGCAAACAGTGCCGCCACCGCTGCGCCGAGCAAAACGATATAGGTAAACAGCAAACGCCCGCGACCGTTACCCCAACGTGAAACGTGCAGCGCCGCCCATTCGAAAAAGCCCGATTCATCGAGCAGAAGGCTGATAATAATCACGGCAATAAAGGTCGCCGTCGCATTCCAGACAATATTCCACACTACAGGGATATCACCAAAATGGACTACGCCAGAGATCAGCGCCAGTACCGCGCCCAGCGTCGCACTCCAGCCGATCCCTAATCCCTTCGGTTGCCAGATAACCAAAACGATGGTCAGGACAAAAATAGCGCCTGCCAGTAACATAAATCCTCCAGACAGGACGGCTTTGCCGCCCTGTATATACAAAAAAATTAAACAACCAGCTCTCTGAGTTTCTCGATGCCAGTGGGCTCTGCAGCCATTACCGGTACTAACGCTATGCGGCTTGCATGCTGGTTTTTCACAACCTCGATTTGAGGACGCTCTTGTAGGGCGCGCTGGCAAAGCAGCGGCGATTGCGTCTGTGCAATCGAAAGGCTGTTATTGATAATCCAGCCCCAGGGATGAATCCCCGCACGTTCAAGATCGGACTGCAGGTTTGCCGCTTCCAGTACAGGTGTGGTTTCAGGCAGAGTGACCAGCAAAACTTTGGTACGTTCCTGGTCCTGAAGCTGCATCATCGGAGTGGTAAAATGACCTTTATCCCCCATCTTCCTGGCAATCTCACGGTGATAAGCCCCGGTAGCATCAAGCAGTAATAGCGTATGCCCGGTAGGTGCCGTATCCATGACCACAAACCGTTTGCCAGCTTCACGAATTACGCGTGAAAACGCCTGGAACACCGCAATCTCTTCTGTGCAAGGAGAACGTAAATCCTCTTCGAGCAGCCGTTTCCCAGCCTCATCCAGATCCCTGCCTTTCGTCTCAAGAACATGCTGACGATAGCGTTCAGTTTCATCGTGAGGGTTGATTCGGCTGACCTGCAGATTTTTGAGGCTGCCATTGAGCGTTGTACTGAGATGTGCAGCAGGATCTGAGGTGGTGAGATGCACATCAAAACCCTTATCCGCCAGACTGACGGCGATAGCCGCAGCCATTGTGGTTTTGCCCACACCACCTTTGCCCATCAGCATAATCAAACCGTGTTCACTGCGGGCGATATCATCAACCAGGACAGACAACGACATATTCTCTGGCTTGTTCTGTGGGCTTTGTTCAGGAAGCGATGTTATCTCAGCGTGTTCGTTGAGCAGGCCTTTCAATGCGGATACACCAACCATGTTCAGCGGCTGCAGGTATAAGTTGTCTGTCGGCAAATCAGATAACCCGGCAGGAAGATTTGCCAGCGCCTCTTGGGAAGTTGCGATTAAGTGGTCCGCAGCTCCCGATATGACGCCCCAAACCGTCCTTTATCGACGTCCTGTGGCTCAATTTTCCAATTTTCAGCCCAAAATCGTCTCTTCGTGGCTGATTTTGGCCCTGTTTCAGGCCAATTTCCTCATTTCAGGTAGATCTCGCCTGTGCCCGTATCAATTGGTCAACTCGAACCAGGTTCGCCAGGGTGAATAACATCGCCAGTTGACTGTCATTTTTAGCCAGCCCCTTGTACCTGGCTTTGACGAAACCAAACTGACATTTTACTATCCGAAATGGATGCTCAACCTTCGCTCGGATACTCGCTTTCAGGTATTCGTAACGGATGGCCAGCTTGTTCTTGCGCGGGTGTTGCTTCAATGCATTCACTTTGCCGGGACGCTTGGCGATAAGCCAGTCTGCGCTGACATCGCTGAGCTCATCGCGCTTTTCGGCCCCCTGATAACCAGCATCGGCTGAGATAAATTCTTCATCGCCATGCAGTAACTTGCCAACCTGATTGAGGTCGTGCTCGTTAGCCGCCGTGGTCACCAGACTGTGGGTCAGGCCACTTTTGGCGTCCACGCCAATGTGCGCTTTCATGCCGAAGTACCACTGGTTACCTTTCTTGGTCTGGTGCATGTCTTCATCACGGCTGTTGTGTTTGTTTTTGGTAGAGCTGGGGGCTTGAATGATGGTGGCATCCACCAAGGTGCCCTGGGTCATTAGAACGCCACACTCTGCTAGCCAGTGATTAACGGTACTGAAGATTTTGCGGGCCAGTTCATGCTGCTCCAGCAAATGCCGGAAATTCATGATGGTAGTGCGGTCTGGAATGGCTTTATCCAGTGACAGGCGAGCAAATTGGCGCATGGAGGCGATTTCATAGAGGGCATCTTCCATGGCCTCATCGCTCAGGTTGTACCATTGCTGCATGCAGTGAATACGCAGCATGGTTTCCAGCGGATAGGGCCTGCGACCATTACCGGCCTTGGGATACACAGGCTCGATAACGCCAAGTAATTTGTCCCAGGGAAGCAAGTCATCCATTCTGCCAAGGAAAACTTCTTTGCGGGTCTGGCGGCGTTTACTGGAAAACTCACTGTCGGCAAAAGTCAGTTGCTGGCTCATCCGGTTACTCATTCTGGGTTCAGGTTACAACACGATGATCTCACATCTCGGACTTATTCGCACCTTCCCTTGCTCCCGTTGCCATATTGCAGCGGCCAGTGCATCACGTTCTGCTTCGCTCGCAGGCAGGACACCGTTAATGACTAAATACTGATTTTTAAGGCCAATAGCTGATAATTCGTCATGAGTACGAGCGACTTCCTGCAGTGTTGATTTTTGCAATCGCGCGACCAGCACAAGGCGAGTTCGTTCAGGATCGGATAATGCCTCAACCGCATGAGCATATTGCTCGCGTTGTTTTTCCAGCCCAGCCATTGGACCAAGACAGGAAGCACCATCCGGGTTACTTTCGATGAAGCTGCTCCAGGCTCCGGGAAGCTGAAGAAGGCGAATAGTGTGGCCAGTTGGGGCAGTATCAAAAATGATGTGATCAAAGCGGGTCAGCAGAGAAGCGTCAGTCAGTAAGCCAGTAAACTCGTCGAATGCAGCGATCTCTGTCGTACAAGCTCCTGAAAGCTGTTCACTGATGCTGTTAACAACGTCATCAGGCAAAAGACCTTTAATAGGGTCAACGATTCTGGCGCGGTATTGCTGGGCGGCGTCCTGCGGGTCAATCTCCAGAGCCGAAAGACCAGACACAGCAGTCACGGGCTGGATAGTGTTACCGATAGTCTGATCGAATACCTGACCGACATTGGAAGCCGGGTCGGTACTGACAAGCAGAACACGCTTTCCCAGTTCAGCCAGACGTATAGCCGTTGCGCAGGAAATCGAAGTTTTGCCTACACCTCCCTTACCGGTGAAAAACAGGTAAGACGGGATATTCTCTAAGAATTTCATATGTCCTCCTGACATACTCAACAACAGGAAGTTTTACCACCACAGCAACTGGTGGAAGCTAAACCCACCTTTTCCAGCGGTATACCAAACCAGCGAGCCAGTTCAGCGCGTTTTGGGTATCGCCCGGCCATCACCGTTTCACCATCAAGCAACAGCAGCGGAAGCCCTTCAGCTCCAGAAGCCTCAAGGAATGCTTTCGCTTTTTCGTTCTCAACGAAGCTCATAGGCTGCTGCGCCAGGTTATAACGTTCGATCTGAACCCCACGCCCTTTCAGCCATTGCACATCAGCAGAAAAATTGACCAAAACCTGATCGACATCTGAACCACAAACGCCGGTACTGCAGCACATCGCCGGATCAAACACCGTTAACATTTTCATCTTTAACACCTCATATTCGTAAAAACATATATGTACAGGCAAAATTTTTAGATACAAACAGCCTTACCGCTGCCAGAGCAGTTGGCCGATGCCAGCTTACGGGCGATGGCCTGTACGTCGTCCTGTTGACTTAACCAGGCCTGCTCAATCACCAGGGCAGCCCAGGAAGGAATATGCGGGGATAAGCGATAATGAACCCATTTCCCCTGCTTGCGATCCAGCAACAGGCCACTTTCCCGAAGCATCGCCAGATGGCGGGAGGTCTTGGGTTGTGATTGTTCCAGCGCTGTGCAGAGATCGCATACGCACAGCTCCCCCATCTCCCTGAGCAGTAGCACGATACCCAGGCGGGTTTCATCAGATAGTATTTTGAAAAGTTGTAGGGATGCAATTTCTGGCATTATGTACTCCTGCTATGAATGGGTATTGTCTCTCCACCAAAACAAGAAGTCAAAATCATATGTGTTTTCTCGCATGTGAGTGCAGGTGTCACTATGCGGTTGAAAAACGACCTGATGTGCGATCGTTACGTTAGTTGGGTAGGTAAAAAAGTCATTTGAGGCTAAAACATTGCTTAGTGCGGGCTTTCAGTTCATAGAGAAGAATGAATAATATCAATTATAACAATTGGTTATTTCCTTAGCGTACGTTTTCGTTCCATTGGCCCTCAGACCCCATCACTTGCAGAAATTTCACCGCCCCTTATACTGTATGCATATGGGTCTTCCCTTGTTGTGGTGGCTGAAGGCATGATAATGGTGTATTTAATCGCCAGAGGTCACCGCCATGGACGAAAAGTCCCTCTACGCTCATATTCTCAACCTGTCCGATCCGTGGCAGGTAAAGTCCCTTTCTCTCGATGAAAATGCCGGTTCTGTTACTGTCACTATTGAGATCGCTGAAAACACCCGGCTAGCCTGTCCGACCTGCGGTAAATCCTGTTCTGTTCACGATCACCGTCATCGTAAATGGCGCCATCTTGATACCTGCCAGTTCACCACTATTGTTGAAGCCGATGTTCCACGAATTATGTGTCCGGAGCATGGCTGCCTGACGTTGCCTGTTCCGTGGGCTGGCCCCGGAAGCCGGTATACGTTGCTATTCGAATCGTTCGTTCTCTCATGGCTGAAAATCAGCACCGTTGATGCTGTCAGGAAGCAACTTAAGCTCAGTTGGAATGCGGTTGACGGCATTATGACCCGGGCAGTTAAGCGAGGTCTTGCCCGGATAAAAAAGCCATTATCCGCCCGTCATATGAATGTGGATGAGGTCGCCTTTAAAAAAGGACATCGTTACATAACGGTGATCTCCGATCGCGATGGTCGGGCGCTGGCCTTAACGGATGATCGCGGCACAGAGAGTCTTGCCGGCTATCTTCGCACGCTCACTGATGGGCAGTTGCTGGCTATCAAAACGCTCTCAATGGACATGAACGCGGGCTATATAAGAGCAGCGCGTATCCACTTACCCAGTGCGGTTGAGAAAATCGCCTTTGACCGCTTCCATGTGGCGAAGCAACTGGGCGAGGTAGTTGATAAAACCCGTCAGAATGAACATCCGCACCTCCCTGTTGAAAGCCGACACCAGGCAAAAGGAACCCGCTTCCTGTGGCAGTACAGCGATAAGTGGATGACCGAATCCCGGCAGGAAAAGCTGATGTGGCTGCGTGCACAGATGAAGCTGACGAGCCAGTGCTGGGCGCTGAAAGAGCTGGCAAAGGATATCTGGAACAGGCCATGGAGCGAGGAAAGACGGAGTGACTGGCAGAGATGGTTGGCGCTGGCGGCTAACAGTGACGTTCCCATGATGAAAAATGCCGCGAAAACGATAGGAAAAAGGCTGTACGGGATCCTGAATGCGATGCGACACAGTGTCTCAAACGGAAATGCGGAGGCACTTAACAGCAAGATCAGGCTGCTGAGGATAAAAGCCAGGGGATACCGAAACCGGGAGCGCTTTAAACTGGGGGTGATGTTCCACTACGGAAAGCTGAATATGGCGTTCTGAGCCTTCCCACCATGATCGGGGAAGACCCATGCATATACAGTTTTAAGCGAGGGAAAAAACGATGAAGTTCATTCCTGCAGTATCAGAAGCCAGCATAGTAAAAATTCCTTTGTTCACAGAGCGATGCCCTGCGGGTTTTCCGTCACCGGCAGCAGACTATACTGAGTCTGAACTGGATCTGAATGAGTACTGCATTCACCGGCGCCACTCCACCTATTTTGTCAGAGCGATTGGCAACTCAATGACTGATATTGGCCTCTATTCCGGCGATCTGATGGTCGTGGATAAAGCAGAACAGCCGCGGCACGGGGATATTGTTATCGCGGAAATTGAGGGTGAATTTACGGTAAAACGCCTGCTTCTGACGCCGCGGCCAGCCCTGCAGGCGATGAACCCGGACTTCCCTTCCCTGTACCCGGATCCGGAAACTCTGCAAATTTTCGGCGTGGTGACGGCCTTCATTCATAAAACCCGGAGGGCAGACTGATGTTCGCCCTGGCAGACGTCAACTCCTTCTACGCCAGTTGCGAGAAGGTTTTCAGGCCGGATTTGCGCGGCAAACCTGTCGTCGTTCTCAGTAACAACGATGGCTGCGTTATTGCCCGGAGTGCTGAAGCCAAACGGCTGGGTATAAAGATGGGACCCCCCTGGTTCCAGCTCAAAGAGGCGCAGTTTCCTGAAAAACTGTACGTTTTTTCCAGCAACTACGAGCTCTACGCGAGCCTGAGTAACCGTGTGGTCGCCCTGCTGGAAGAGCTGTCGCCCCGCGTCGAACAATACTCAATTGACGAATGTTTCCTGGATGCCCGGGGAATTAGCCACTGTATGGATCTGGAGGATTTTGGCAGGCAGCTGCGTGGGCATGTTCTCAGTGGAACCGGACTGACGATCGGTGTCGGCTTCGGCGCCACAAAAACACTGGCCAAATCGGCGCAGTGGGCGTCAAAGGAATGGCCACAATTCAGTGGGGTGCTGGCGCTGTCGCCCGAAAATCCACGCAGAACGGCAAAATTACTCAGCCTGCAGCCGGTGGAAGAAATCTGGGGCGTGGGGAACCGGATAGCGAAAAAGCTGCACGTTATGGGGATCACCACCGCCCTGCAGCTGTCGCTGACGAACCCTACATTTATCCGGAAAAACTTCAACGTAGTGCTGGAGCGCACGGTACGTGAGCTGAACGGCGAGAGTTGCATTTCGCTGGAGGAAGCGCCGCCGCCGAAACAGCAGATTGTCTGCAGTCGCAGCTTCGGGCAGCGGATCACCACCTACGGAGAAATGCGCCAGGCCGTCTGCCAGTATGCCGAGCGCGCGGCGGAAAAGTTGCGCGGTGAGCGACAGTACTGCCGGCATATCAGCACCTTCATTAAGACATCCCCTTTTGCGGTTAATGAGCCGTATTACGGTAACGTGGCCACGGAAAAACTGAACACCCCTACCCGTGACACCCGGGACATTATCGCGGCAGCGGTCAGGTCTCTGGACAGGATCTGGCTCGATGGCCACCGCTACGCAAAAGCGGGGATAATGCTCAATGATTTCAGTCCGAACGGCGTCGCGCAGCTGAATCTGTTCGATGACGTGCAGCCACGGCCGCACAGCGATGCGCTGATGAAGGTACTCGACGGCATTAATCATTCCGGACTCGGGAAAGTCTGGTTTGCCGGACGGGGTATTGCGCCGGACTGGCAGATGAAACGGGAGATGCTGTCACCGGCATATACCACACGCTGGAAGGAGCTGCCGGTTGCCCGTTTCTGACCGTTGAAATGACAGAAGGGACTTGCCGCCAGAGCTTACTTTACCGATCATACAGGTGACTTGTCTCAGGGGGGAACCATGACAAATATCATTCTGTGTGATGTGACTGCCAGCGTCAGCGAACTTAAAAACGATCCGGTGGCCACCGCCAGTGCCCACGGCGGCTACCCGGTCGAGATAATTGACCGTAACCGCCCTGTTTTTTATTGTGTGCCCGCGGCTTTGTATGAACAAATGCTCGATGAGCTGGACGAAAAAGACCTGGTGCAAACGATAACAGAACGTCAAAACCAGCCGCTGCGTGAAGTGGATCTCAATCAGTATCTGTGATGTGCTCCGGTGCGAGGAGCAAGGAATGTATTAAGCCAATGTTAAGGAACAATATGGGTAGCAAAATCGCAGGTGTGGTTTTCTTATACTTCGCTGTCTGGGGAATGGCTTCAGTGATTGAATTGCAGTACTGGCGTAACGCTGATACCTATCCTGTCTGGCTGACAAAACATCTCCGGATCTCTCCTGAAAATAACGACAGGAGCCTGATAAGGATAGAAATGGAAACCTTTGACAAGGTATGTGGTGATAAAAGGGGCCTCCTTGCCGTCACCCAAAAACAAAACGGTATGTTTATGCGCTGTGATGATTCCCCCGGTTTTTTTTCATGGTTCAGCGGCGTTTACAAAGTCAATTAATCAGATAACGTGTTGCACTTTCAATATGTTACCCACATGGTTATCCCCCGTTACTGTGGGTAATCAATATATTGTGTCTCTGGCAGCTGCTTTTCCTACCATATGTTGTCCCTGCCCGTTCTATTTTGTGATCGGACAGTGTGAAAAACGACATCACAGTGGAGACGCTGCTGACGGGATGATGTTCATCCAGGGTCGTAAGATCGGCCGGTACTGGTTACCCGCCGGACGAAGGGCCGGCCAACGCGCAGCGTCGGTAGCTGGCTTTAAAAATGCTGGCGGAAATTTAAAGATGAAGCCGCATACTCTGCGAAATTTTGCAAATTTCACTCAACATGCTTCGTTCAGATCCCAACAGAGCTTTCACCATCGCCTGTAACAGCCGTCCTGCTGCGTGATTACTCCGCTCAACGGGTTGCTGGCGACAAGCCAATACCTGTTCGTGACAGGCATTGATTGAACCGTTGTCCCTAACTAATAATGTGCCGACGATGCAGGTGGGACCGTGGTCCCAGGCAGATAACCTGACCGGCGATACAGGTGGGACCGTGGTCCCAGGCAGATAAGCTGACAGACGATGCAGGTGGGACCGTGGTCCCAGGCAGATAACCTGACCGGCGATACAGGTGGGACCGTGGTCCCAGGCAGATAAGCTGACCGGCGATGCAGGTGGGACCGTGGTCCCAGGCAGATAACCTGACCGGCGATACAGGTGGGACCGTGGTCCCAGGCAGATAACCTGAGCGGCGATACAGATGGGACCGTGGTCCCAGAGAGAATATTCAGGCCAGTTATGTTTTCTGGCCTGTGAGAAAGGAAATGAAGTAAAGGGAGATCACCGTAGACTAAAGCGTGTCCGCATCAGACTCCTGGTTTCTCAAGCTCCTTAAGAATGGCTTCTATTTTCTCTATACACTCCGCAGGAATGCGGGACCTATCCAGGTTAAGCACCATTTTATCGCCCTTATACAATGCTGTTGCCCCTGGAGCAAACTGATGACGTGAGCTCAGATTAACTCTTGATGCGGGAGATTGTTTCAGTACGGATGTTAAAAGACTAATGACCTCTTCAGCTTCAAAGATTAGTCCCGCTTTCTTCTGATCGTGGAGAGTCTCAGCCTGCTGCTTCAGTAATTCTTCTTTATCTGCAAAAGCCTTCTGAAGGGATTCACCTGACCGGGCAGACAGTTCTCCAGGATGTGCAAACAGGGCAACAACGGATTTAGGCAATTTGGCCGTATTGATACAGCGGGTAATGATCTTACGAGAGATGTTTTCCGCATCGGCAAGCGCAGAAATATTTCCTGCAAACTCATTCTGCAGCCGGCTTGTATAACGCAGGCCACGTTCATAAGCACTCGTCGGCCGATAATCGTTACCCAGTCGGGACAATGCAGCCATCTGCTCATCGTCCAGTTCACCAACCAGAACGCGATAATCACTTTCCGTCAGGATTGCGGCTTTACGGCGACGGCTGCCGTCGGCAATTTCTATGACATCAGAAACCCGGCGGCCGAAAGCTGGAGTCTGCTGACCGGTCAGTAAAAATGAAGGAATGAGATCATCCAGAGCATCTTCGGTAAGTAGTTCCTGATCGCGCTCATTGCCTGACCATACGCGTGAAGCGCTCTCAACAGAGTCTCCCCGGAGCACCTCAAGGGTAAATTTCACTTCCCGTCCACATACCGGAAGAGAGATTGCATTACCGCGGGCCATAGCACCCACGCGCGCAATTAATGAATCCACCATCGGCGCGGCCGGCGCCGGTGATGAAGTATCTTCAGTCGATTGACTATGTGTGGTATGTCTTGGAATGACAGGAGCACGCTTCATTATCTAATCTCCCAGCGTGGTTTAATCAGACGATCAAAAATCTCATTGCAAACAGGCTCCCAGATAGAGAGGGCATTACGCCAGGCACCGGTTGAAGAACGTTGATCAATAGCCTGTTCAAAAACGGTTCTCATACGGATCTGACCTTTACCGACTTCATCCGTTTCGCGCACAACATTTTTAAGGACCATGCTTCCCCAGGCATCCCGAATTTGTTCTTCCATCCACGGGGACTGTGAGCCATTATTATTACTGTATTTGGTAAGCAGAATACGGACATCTGGCTCGAAGCCTTTAAGATCCACGTTCTTAAGCAGGTCACGAAGCATATCGAAAAACTGCAGTGCGGAGGTGTAGTCGAACAGCTCTGCCGGAGTAGGGACAATCAGAACATCAGCAGCGCATACAACATTTATCGTACCGATACCAAGGTTGGGTGCACTGTCGATAACTATCACGTCATAATCATGAGCGACAGTTTCAATGGCCAGACGGAGCATCAGGTGCGGGTCAGCAGGTAATTTGCCTTCGTCAAATTTCCCCATCAGCTCGGTTTCAATGCGGTGCAGTGCCAGACAGGACGGGATGATATCAAGGCCAGGCCAGCAGGTGGGCTTTATAGCGTAGCTGGCGTCATCCTTTTCCCCAAGATAAAAGGGCAGGAGAGTGTCCTCAGCATGAATATGAAGATCGGGCACCCATCCGTGATACATAGAAGCAGTTCCCTGTGGGTCATTGCCTTCAACAAGCAGAACACGGAGTCCTTTCAGAGCAAGATCCTGAGCCAGGTGAACGGATACTGAGGTTTTGTAAACACCACCTTTGTGAGCTGCAACGCCAATCACCGGCGGAAACGCATCTTCAGCACGGCGCAGTCGTGTACCAAATACATCCCGCATGTGATTGATTTGTTCGATGGTATAACCAACGCGTTGCTCAACTCTCCCACGGGTTTCCATATCAGGGTGCGGCAGCCGGCCAGCTTTCTCGGCATCCCTGATAGCCTGAGATGACACGCCAACTAAATCTGCCGCTTCACCAATCCTCCAGCGCCGGGTTATTTTCCGGGCTTCCGGACTGTCATCATTAAACTGTGCAATGGCGATTGCTTTCGTCATTTCATGACCAGCACTTATGCACTGGTTGAGTGTATCCATAAGTCCCATACTGAACATCCTTTAATCATCACTTTGCACTATTTTATTAAATCTTGGAATTTATTGCAAAGCAACAATAAAATCGCAAAGCACACGAAAAAGTGCAAAGTGAACCACATTGGGTAATGAAAGAACGCAGGGGATTACAAAAGAGTACATACCGCAGTCAATATTAATCACTGCCGCTCGCCGCAGTAAGCGATCTCACACAGTGAGAAAGCGGCGAGGAAGCGGAAAATCACAGAACTCACAGATTGCACGTACGTCGGGTTGCTAAAGATGACCCGGGATCAGCCAGTTATAATGAAATTGACTGCGGTATGTAATATATTGACTATGGTATGATGCTTACCGCATCTGTAGGAAAGACGACTCAGCATACCGCAGTCAATGTTTCATTGTTGTACCTGTAGATCTCAATCTTCCAGAGCGTATTCAGGAAAATCAGGCCAGGGTTCTGGATATCTGGTGTGGCGCTTCCGGCCTTGTATCTGAGTTATTCATGGTCTCGATCCAATAATTGATCCCAAGGAGATCATAGTGAGATCCAAAAGAGATCCCCGGATCGCTCCAGCATGCGCTGTAACTGGCTTTAACGTCTGTCTGGATCGACTGCGGAATGTAAAATGTTGACTGTTATATGCATAATCTAATACTGTGATATGCAACGGTATTTACTGAGGTATGTATATCCGTTGACTGCGATACGTATTACTACATCCTTTTGTGGATAACCGTTGAGGATCAAGATGACGAGCGAAAATAATAGCTTACTTCTGAACCTTCAGGAAGTTGATAAGACAACCGGTGAAGTTGTTAAGCTGGATGTCAACAGCACCAGTACCGTGCAGCCAGTAGCGCTCATGAGACTCGGTCTCTTCGTTCCAACTCTGAAATCAACAGGGAAGAGCAAGGCGAACCGGAAAAACGTTACAGACGCGACTGAGGAGCTTGTACAGCTGGCCATTGCCAAAAGCGAAGGATACACTGACGTTAAGATCACCGGTTCGCGTCTTGATATGGACACGGATTTTAAAGTCTGGCTGGGGATAATTCGCTCCATGTCGGAGTATGGGGTAAAAAGTGACACCCTGGAACTGTCGTTCGTCGAATTCGTTAAGATGTGCGGATTTGACTCCCGTCGTTCAAACAAAAAAATGCGCGATCGCATCAGTAATTCCCTGTTTAAACTCGCCTCGGTTACGCTGAAGTTCCAGAGCGAGACCAAAGGATGGACCACCCATCTGGTGCAGTCAGCCTATTATGACATCAACGAGGATATCGTTGAGATCAAGGCTGAACCTAAGCTGTTTGAGCTTTACCACATGGACAGAAGGGTACTGCTGCGGCTGAAAGCCATTGACGCCCTGCAGCGCAAGGAATCAGCCCAGGCGCTTTATACCTACATCGAAAGTCTTCCCCAGAATCCTGCACCTATTTCCATGAAACGGATGCGTGACCGGCTGAATCTCACCTCAAATGTCTATACACAGAACCACACGGTGCGTAAGGCGATGGAGCAGCTGCGTGATATTGGTTATCTGGATTACACCGAGTTTAAACGTGGCCGAGCCACCTATTTCAGCGTGCATTATCGCAACCCCAAACTCATCAGTAGTCCTGTGAAGGTTCCGCGCAAAGAGGAAGAAGAGAAGGCGCCAGAGCAAAATTATGACGAAGTCATTAAGGCGCTGAAGGCTGCTGGCATCGATCCTCTTAAACTGGCTGAAGCCCTCTCAGCGATGAAGCCAGAAAATTGACTGCGATATGCATATCATGACTGCCGTATGCCGCTAAGGACATTCCATTGACTGTGATATGCATCACGCATACCGCAGTCAATATTTATTCTCTATCATGTCTGCCCGGATCGAACAATATTGACTGTCATATGTGATTTCGGGTCATGATACGCAGATATTGACTACGGAATGCGGGTTTAATGGGGGTAATCCCTGGTCTGTTCACCATTCCATGGGGGATAACATGCCACAGTCAATTTTTCAGTAACGCTCTATATCCCTTACGAAAATCTCAATCGGGTGCTGAGACGGTCATGTTACCTGACGGTATCCGTTCCCCTGTGTACTGCAGGTTTAGCCCGGCAGGATGAGACTGCAGCTGTCTGTATAACCCGGCGCCAGCTTCACACTGTTAAATGCGATCAGGAAACGGGAGCCGAATGGCAGAAAGGTGTTGGCTAGGGAAGGTGCGAATAAGCAGGTCATTTCTTCCCAAGCTGACTCGCTGATTAAAATTTCGCGGATCTGGGCCGATTTTTTTCCCGCAAACACATCGAATCAGCCTATTTAGGGGTCAGTTTGGAGATCGGAAATTATTGTACTATAAGGGCTTCCCCGGCATGTCAACGCCGGTGTTTACGGTTTCTGTCTGCACTATAGTAAAAAAATAAAGGGGAGAGACTGCGGTACTATAAACGGTCATGATGAATCGTCATCGATTCGAACCCTGATGAAAGACGCTCGTGAGGCTCTAGTTCGTTAGTCGGGTACACTTGCCCTGTACAATAAGCAGATATACCTCACGGGGTCTAACCCTTTATCATCAACGAGTTGCAGAACAGATGGTCATACAGCTTTGTACTTTAGCTAGCTGAGTACAACCTGAAATCATCACCGTAATGCAATGATGCCCAGCACAGTCTTGCATTTTTGGCAGCGATGGCAACAACAGCGCGCCAGTATCCTCTGCGTTCGACCAGTGAGCAGACCCAACGACTGAATAAATCAGTCCTTTTCTCCGCCCCGATCAGTACCGAGCGGGCACCCTGAACCAGAAGTGTTCTCAGATACGAATCGCCAGCTTTCGTTATCCTGCCAAGCTTCGACTTTCCGCCGCTGCTGTACTGCGATGGTGTCAGTCCCAGCCAGGCTGCCAGCTGGCGCCCATTCTTAAAATCATGTGCATTACCGATACTGGCGACCAGCGCACAGGCCGTTGTGGGGCCAACGCCCTTCAATTCCATCAGCCGCTGACTGCGATGATCTGTTTTGGCCATGCGGGACAAAATTCGGTCATATTCAGCGATGTTATCTTCAATGCGAGCAACGTGCTCCAGCAAATCATCAACACATTGCTGAACCTGAAGTGGTAAAGAATTCTTCTGCTCAAAAACTATGTGGCGCAGGGCATCTGTACTTTGTGGGGCGATAACGCCGAATTCAGATATCAACCCCCGGAGACGATTATATGTTGCTGTTTTCTCTTCGATAAAACCCTGTCGGGTACGATGCAGACACTGCATTGCCTGCTGGCTCTCATCCTTAACCGGCACAAACCGCATATGTGGGCGACGAACCGCCTCGCAGATAGCCTGAGCATCAGCTGCATCATTTTTCCCTGATTTACCAGCCATGCGGTAAGGCGATACAAATTTAGCGGCCATCAGACGCGGCTCATGACCATACTGCCGAAACAGTCTTGCCCAGTAATGAGCCCCGGAGCACGCCTCCATCCCGATAACACAGGGCGGCAAACCAGCAATCAGCCCGGGAAGAGCTGCGCGGGTTACTCTGGATTTAACCAGAACGGTTTTGCCATTCTGGTCAACGCAATGAACAGCGAACACATTTTTAGCAAGATCGATACCGACAGTAGTAATGGTCATAACGAATCCCTCCGGGGTTGTGTTTACCCCATGATTGCACAAGAGTTAATCAGGCGCATAATCAGGGGAAGTCCCTTCCATTCGGTAAGCCTGTTTTTTGAACAGACTTACCGTACAATAATTTCCGTTTCCCAAACCGACCCCTATTTGCAGTACCAGCGTACGGCCCACAGAATGATGTCACGCTGAAAATGCCGGCCTTTAAATGGGTTCATGTGCAGCTCCATCAGCAAAAGGGGATGATAAGTTTATCACCACCGACTATTTGCAACAGTGCCCATTTTTGTTGGTCAATGCTGTTTTTAAGTTTTTTAAAAACAAAGAATTAACAAAAAAGGATTAAAAATCACCGACCGGTAGACATCAGGCGACTGATGCGATCAAGATCACACAAATGTCGCCATTTAAAGCGTAGAAAGGTTTGAGCTTTTTCTTGCCACTCGCCTCTGAGGGGCAAAACCCACGATAACTTCAAACATTTTCACCCGATGACAGGAGTTGGCATCAATACCCTATTACTTGCAACGCTGGGAGGAACACATGACATATGCAACGATCAATCCCTTCACGGGAGAGCTCATCAAAGAATTTCCCAATGCCACTGATGCCGAAGTCACAGAGGCAATTGAATCGGCCCACCAGGCCTTTTTGAGTTGGCGCAATACCTCTTTTGCCAACAAGGCTGAAATACTCAATCGGGCTGCAGCCCTGCTCAGAGACAGCAAGCGCCGCTATGCAGAGCTGCTGACCCTAGAGATGGGTAAAGTCATTGGAGAGGCCGAGGCCGAAGTAGAACTGTCGGCGCAGATCCTCGAATACTATGCCGAGCATGCCGAGAGACTGCTGGCACCGCAGAAACTGCCTGTGGCCGATCCCGCCGAAGGGGAAGCGCTGCTGGTCAATGAACCTCTTGGGGTCTTGCTGGCCATTGAACCCTGGAACTTCCCCTATTACCAGATAGCCAGGATCTTGGCTCCGCAACTTTCTGCCGGCAACACCCTGCTGCTGAAACACGCTTCCAATGTGCCTCAGTGCGCCGCCGCTTTTGAGAGCCTGATGCGGGATGCCGGACTGCCACAGGGCGCCTTCCAGAACCTGTATGCTACCCGGGATCAAGTCGAGCAGATCATCAACTCACCCAAGGTACATGGCGTGGCTCTGACCGGCTCTGAAGGTGCAGGCGCCGTTATTGCCTCTCAGGCCGGTAAGGCGCTGAAAAAATCCACTCTGGAGCTGGGCGGCTCTGACGCCTTTATCGTGCTGGAAGATGCCGAGCTTGAGAAAACCATAGATTGGGCGGTATTCGGCCGTCACTGGAATGCCGGTCAGGTATGTGTTTCATCCAAACGGATGATCCTGGTGGAAGCCATTTATGACAAGTTTATGGAAGGCTATACCAAAGGCGTAGCCGCGCTTAAAGCCGGTGACCCTATGGATCCGAACACGACTCTGGCGCCCCTGTCTTCCCAGGGTGCTGCCGATGAAGTGAAGCAGAAAATTCGTGAAGCGGTTGAGCATGGTGCCACAGCTACCGAAGTTGGTCCCAAAGTGCCGGAGCAAGGCGCTTTTGTACAGCCGACCATACTTACCAATGTGACCCCGGACAACCCGGCTTACTATTGGGAGTTCTTCGGCCCTGTCTCCATGATCCTCAAGGCAAAGGATGAACAGGAAGCGATTGCCATTGCCAACGATTCGCCCTTCGGCCTCGGTGGCTCTGTGTTCACCGCCGATGAACAGCGCGGTCTGGCGGTAGCCAAGCAAGTCTCTACCGGGATGATGTTTGTCAACCACCCCACCATGGTTAAGGCTGATTTGCCCTTTGGCGGCATCCGCCGCTCCGGCTATGGTCGTGAACTGATCGACTTAGGCCTGAAAGAGTTCGTCAACCACAAGTTGATCAACGTGGTGGATATCAACGCTCCCTTCTGATCGGGCACTGTTGCAAATAGTCGGTGGTGATAAACTTATCATCCCCTTTTGCTGATGGAGCTGCACATGAACCCATTCAAAGGCCGGCATTTTCAGCGTGACATCATTCTGTGGGCCGTACGCTGGTACTGCAAATACGGCATCAGTTACCGTGAGCTGCAGGAGATGCTGGCTGAACGCGGAGTGAATGTCGATCACTCCACGATTTACCGCTGGGTTCAGCGTTATGCGCCTGAAATGGAAAAACGGCTGCGCTGGTACTGGCGTAACCCTTCCGATCTTTGCCCGTGGCACATGGATGAAACCTACGTGAAGGTCAATGGCCGCTGGGCGTATCTGTACCGGGCCGTCGACAGCCGGGGCCGCACTGTCGATTTTTATCTCTCCTCCCGTCGTAACAGCAAAGCTGCATACCGGTTTCTGGGTAAAATCCTCAACAACGTGAAGAAGTGGCAGATCCCGCGATTCATCAACACGGATAAAGCGCCCGCCTATGGTCGCGCGCTTGCTCTGCTCAAACGCGAAGGCCGGTGCCCGTCTGACGTTGAACACCGACAGATTAAGTACCGGAACAACGTGATTGAATGCGATCATGGCAAACTGAAACGGATAATCGGCGCCACGCTGGGATTTAAATCCATGAAGACGGCTTACGCCACCATCAAAGGTATTGAGGTGATGCGTGCACTACGCAAAGGCCAGGCCTCAGCATTTTATTATGGTGATCCCCTGGGCGAAATGCGCCTGGTAAGCAGAGTTTTTGAAATGTAAGGCCTTTGAATAAGACAAAAGGCTGCCTCATCGCTAACTTTGCAACAGTGCCCTCTGGGAGACTACCCCAGCCTCTCCACCTTCGTTTCTCCTTCCACCATCGACAGCTGATACAGCGAAAACGATCTCTGTTTCTCAATTAAATTCGCCAGTTCCGGCGAGTGGCTGGTCAGCCAAATTTGCGAGTAGCGGCTGGCCTCGGCGATTAAGCTCGCCAGCGCGGGCAGCATCTGCGGATGCAGGCTGTTTTCCGGTTCGTTGAGGGCGATAAAGGCCGGTGGACGCGGGCTTAATAGCGCCACCGCCAGGCACAGAAAACGCAGAGTGCCGTCGGAGAATTCCGCCGGCTCCAGCGGTCTGCTTAGCCCTTCACGCTGCATCATCATCCGGAAGCGTCCGCCGGTGTTGTCGCTGTAAAACACGCAGCCGGGGAAGGCCTGGTCGAGGATGCGCATCAGCAGCAGCTCGTCGCCAATTTCCACGATGGTCTGAAACGCCGCCGCCAGGTTTGCGCCGTCGCTGGCCAGCACTGGGGAGCGGAAACCGACCTGAGGCGCGCGCATGGCCGAGCCGATTGATACAGAAAACTCCTGATAAAAGCGCCAGTTACGCAGCGACTCGCGCATCTGCGACACTTCCGGGTAAAGATGCGGCTCGCCAAGCTGGCCGAACACCGATTCGTTCTCATACAGCGTGCCGCTGTGGGTGACTTTCTCGTGATGCACGTTGTTCAGAAATACGGCCTGATTTTTACGCTTCATCAGCTGTGACGACGGGCGGCGGTATTGACCACTCAGCCAGATGGACTCTTCTTTGATCACCGGATCGAGTTGAAACTGTGAGGGGTAAGGCAGTTTTTCGACAAAGCCTACCTGCAGCTCGTATTCGTAGGTTTCGGTTTCAACGGCCAAATTCATCCGCCGCAGCTGGTCGCTGCGGGTTTTGCCTGCCCAGAACACTTTTAAAATCCCACCCTCGTTCGCCAGTGCCTGCGAAAACTGCCCCTGTGCGGCGCTGTGCATCAGGTGGATCGCCTTGTAGATATTGGATTTTCCGGTGCCGTTTGGGCCAAAGACGATGTTGAGCTGTTCCAGCTCCAGCGACATTTCGCGAATCGAGCGGTAGTTTTGAATGTGCAGGGTGGTGATCACAGGCAGTCCCTTTTTGCGTTACAATCCTGTACATAATTACAGTCTTTTGTGTGGAATGCAAAAAAGAGACGACAGTGAGGGTGTCGTCTAAACGGGGTACTGCTTTGGGCCTCTGTGGGTCAAACGGGCCTTCGCATTTTTATCGTCAGGTTACTGCCAGACGCAGACCCAAATCATCAGGATAGGGATCAAAGTAGTTTTGCGTCATCAGATACCGGTCAGGGTATTCGGCCATGTAGTGTTTCAGTAGCGTCAACGGCGCGAGGATGGGTAGCAGCCCGTCGCGATAGTGCAGGATCACATCGCGCAGCTCGACGCGCTGGCGGCTGTTCAGCTGGTTACGGAAATAGCCCTGGATATGCATTAGCACGTTGGTATGGTTTTTCCGCGAGGCGGGCTTTTTCAGGATGGTCATCAGCTTTTCGCGGTACGCCACGAAGAACGCGTCCAGATCTTCCCATTCATGCAGCGACGCAACGAACGGGCCAATCTCGCGGTAGCCCGCCTGATGGTGCGCCAGAAGCTGCAATTTATAGCGGCTGTGGAAATCCAGCAGCGCGCGGCGCGTCAGGCCTTTAGCGCGCAGCGTGTTCAGCTCGTGCAGGGCAAATACCCGCTCGATAAAGTTTTCCCGCAGCACCGGGTCGTGCAGCCGACCGTCTTCCTCCACGGGCAGCCACGGGTAGGTTTCAAGCAGGGCGGCGGTGAACAGCCCGACACCCTCCTTGCGGCCCCGGTTGCCGTTTTCATCATATAGCCGCACGCGTTCCATGCCGCAGCTTGGCGATTTCGCGCAGACGATAAATCCCGACAGATCGCCGATTTTTGGCAGATAGTCCGCCGTAAAGTCGGCCATTTTCTGCGTTATATCATCATGGGGCGGCTTGCTGAAGCGGAGCTGCGTTTCGCCGCTGTCCGTCAGCGTCAGGCGTATGGCCGGGCGTGGCGTCGGCAGGCCAATCGCCATTTCCGGGCAGACGGGCCTGAAACTCACCCACTGGGCCAGTTCATCCATGACAAAGCCCATACGCTTGTGTCCGCCGTCGAAGCGAACGGCAGACCCGGTCAAACATCCGCTAATACCGAGCACAGGTTTTGTTGTCATGGTGTGGTCCTCCCGTTCTTCTCTTTAAAACTTACACAACATGACTAATTTGTCCAAGTATTAGCGGAATTATTTTTTATTTGCCTTTAAAATCAACGTTTCTTAACTGCCCTTGTAAGTTGAATAACCGTATTGGCTCAGCAGGAGAGGGATGTGCAGCTTTTCGTTGGTCCGGGTTACGGTGAACAGCACCGGGATCTCCGGGAAGAAGGAGTCCAGCTTCTTCCCGTGGAAGTAATCTGCGGTTTTAAAGGCCACTTTATAGACGCCGGGCTGCATATCCTGATCCTCCGGATAAAGCGATTTGATGCGGCCGTCATGGTCAGTTTTGCCGCTGGCAATTGGGGTCCATTTGTCCTGCTGCTGTTTTTCCAGCGTGACGGTAACGTCCGATGGCGGGATCCCGGTTTGCTGGTCAAGAATGTGTACGCTCAGCGTGCCGGCAGGGGCGCTAAAGGCGGCAGGGGCAAAGGCCAGGGTGGTCAGCATCAGCAGAGAGGCAGTTTTTTTCATTGTGTTTTCCTGTGGGGTTGTCGGTCACAGGAAAACGTTAGCATTTGTGGCGCGGGAAAATATTCAACTTTTCGTGAAGATTCCCGCAGGAGAAAATGATTAGAGGATAATCACTTCAAGCGATACCTGCTGCTGCCACTGCTCGATCTGCTTTTTGCGCGCGGCGGTGAGTTTACCGCGCGTGACCAGAAGCCAGTGGCGGTCCGGGAAAATCTCCGGGGCCAGCGTGGCGGGCGGCGTGGGTAAAATATCGATACGGTGGCCTTGCCCGGTGCGGGTTAAGGCTTCGAGCCAGACTTCGCACGGGTCATTCAGGTTCCAGCCGCTGAGCAGGATGTTGTCGCCCGGCGCTTTTTTATCGCCTTCCAAGCAAAACGAGGTGTAGGCGATGATGATGCCGTCGAGGATCTCCCGCAGGGTCATGGCGGCGGCGACGTTTGCCGACACCTGACTGCGCAGCGGACGCAGCACGTTCGCGACCAGTTCTGGTCTTGGGTACTCGCGTCCTGCGTCGTAAATCATCTGACGCAGGGACTCGATTTTGCCGTCCTGCAGGCGCTGTAACATGCTCTGCTGCAGCGTGAGCCAGTTGTTGGTCAGGCGCGACGTAGGGCGCTCCAGCAGCGGTTTGACCTGGCCAATCGGGACGCCTTTTTTTACCCAGTCGAGGATTTTTAGCGCCTGCTGGACGTCCTCATCGCTGTACTGGCGGTGGCCGCCCTCCGTGCGCTGAGGCTTGAGTAAGCCGTAGCGCCGCTGCCAGGCCCGCAGCGTGGTGGCGGTGATCCCGCTGAGTCTGGCGAATTCGCCGATGGAGTAAGCCATGTCCGTGTCCAGAGTTGAGGAATACTCTCAATATACTACGAATTTTCGCGGATGGGATGAAGCGCCGCCGCGGTGCACTACACTTAATTTCCAACCGTGCAAATGAAAGGAATTCTCATGAAGCTATGGCCTGTTGTGGTAATCCCCCCATTTTTAGCAGAGGTCAATAGTAGAACTTAGGCTGTGCGCAGCTCATGTTGTCTTGGCGTATAACCACCCAGTGCCATATTCGGCCTTTCGTGATTATAAAACCACTGCCATTCTGTCGCGTAGCGTTGTAATTCATCCAGCGAACAAAATAAATACTGCCCCAGCCAGTCATAACGCACTGTCCGGTTATAGCGCTCAATATAAGCGTTTTGTTGCGGATTTCCCGGCTGAATAAAGTTGAGTTTTATTCCGTTATCCTCCGCCCAGTTTATTAATTCGTGGCTCGTGTATTCCGGGCCGTTGTCACATCTGATTGCGGCGGGTTTACCTCGCCATTCAATGATCTGCTCAAGTGTGCGTTTTACCCGACTGGACGGCAGCGAGAAGTCCACTTCTATTGCCAGGGCTTCCCGGTTGAAGTCATCAATAATGTTCAAAAGCCGAACTGAACGGCCATCTGAAAGCTGATCATGCATGAAGTCCATTGACCAGCATTCGTTGCTGTATTCCGGCACCGCAAGCGGCTCTGGCTTATCACGCTTCAGCCTCTTTTTAGGTTTGATCCGCATATTCAGTGATAATTCGCAGTAAATTCGATAAACGCGTTTATGGTTCCAGCGAAAACCTTTCACATTACGCAGGTACAAAAAGCACAAACCAAAACCCCAGTTCCGCTGGCTGCCTGTAATGCGCAGTAGCCAGCCAGCAATACGCTGATTTTCTACAGAAAGACGTGGCAGATATCGATAGCACGTTTCACTGACAGAAAAAATCTGGCAGGCCAGGCGGATACTGATTTGCTGCGTGCTGACGGCGTGTCTGGCCATCTGTCGGCGTTGAGATGGCCTCACCACTTTTTTGACATAGCTTCCTGAATAACTTCAGCTTTAAGTCGCTCTTCGGCATACATTTTCTTAAGACGCCGATTTTCATCTTCCAGTTCTTTGAGACGCGCCATCAGAGAGGCATCCATCCCGCCAAACTTTGACCGCCATTTATAGAAGCTGGCGCTGCTGAAGCCATGTTCCCGGCACAGCTCAGGGACCGGTGTTCCGGCTTCAGCCTGTTTCAGAATGGTCATGATTTGGCTGTCGGTGAAACGTGATTTTTTCATAGAGATCTCCTCAGTTGAGATTACGAGAAAATTCTACTTATGAACACACTGCTTTTTCGGGAGGATTACCGTTCCTACAAAACACCAATTTTGACACCAATGATAGATAGACCAGAAATCATATGGCCTGATTATTTATTCATCTTTTACTTCGAACAACTCTTCAATAGATTTTGTCGGGTAGAAGAGCGAATTACAGTTCTCTTCCTTTAACTGTATAAAACCCAGTCGAAGGTAGAATTTTTGGGCGTTGTCGTTCAGCGCCTCCACGAACATTCCGTGTATGCCCACAGCCTGCGAGGCCTGATACACGACTTTCATCGCATGGGTCACAAGTATTTCTCCATATCCCTGGTGATGAATGCTTTTATCAATTGCCAGACGGCCCAAAGTCACGCTCGGCACATTCTTGTAGGGTACACGCTTTTGTTGTGTTTTGCTGGGTAGAAGTATTTTCTCAAAGCAACTTCCTGATAGCGTGTAGTACCCCATCACACGCGGTTTATCCTCTCTCGTCACGAGAACATAACCACGTAAGATCTTACTGTTATGCTGCCGTTTCAGATGGTCAGTAAGAAAAGTATTCAGATACTCTTCTCCACAATCGAAGTTGCTTAATTCATATTCAACTTCCTCTGAAAAAATCTCAATCCTTAAACCCTCCATTTATTACTCCAGTTCCCGGAGACGGTTAGCGGCGCGTTTCAGCCGGTCATTCGGTGCTGGCGGATTAATGATTGCATCCATAACCAGGTTCCAGGACTCCTCATTGAGGAGCAGACGACGGTGCTGGTCAATAACTTCTGCAGCGCGTTCTGAGGCGGTACTGACCATGAACTGCGAAATTGACTGGTTAGTCATTGCTGCAGCTTCTTCGATCATGTGTTTGTCGTCTTCATTTAATCTCAGGTCAATGCGCTGCTTTTTCAGTGCTGACATAGTTTCTCTCCCAGGCCACTCTTTAATCTGAAAGAGCGGACAGTTTTGTTGAGTTCGGGACTTAAGGCGATAGCATGTACGGATGTATACCGTACAATTATAATAGAGTTATGGTATGCATGTTTCAACCACTAGTTGGCTGTGGATCCGGGTACAGCACGTAAAGGTGTAGAGAAAAACTTCTCGATGTTGATCGGTCAGGCTCAAATTACCGTTGCTGTGTCTGATCGGAAGAAACCAGAATCAAACTGTACTATGTAACCTCCGTATCATGGCTCTGAGAGAAGTGCAGTTTTGACATAGTCTGTATTGAGAAATGAATAGATCAGTGCTCGCCGCAGTCCGGTGACCGGGCTTATGCCCGCGAACCGGCGAGGAAGCGCAATAGCACAGATGCTGGCAGGAGCAGGTACGCGTTGTTGCCGGTATGAAAAGGGATCATTAATGAACAGTCTGAATTACCTTGTCGGTCAGCAGGTTATCCACATATACAGTCATTCGATCCAGTAATAAGATCCTTAAAGCGATCCCTGTAAGATCCAAAGAAGATCCCGACACCTCTGAAGGCCGCGTCAGGACTGAGCCTAGAGCATGATCACATAAGCTGTAGCATGTTAATCATAAGCTGTAACTGGTAGACAATAAGCTGTATTATGCAACGGATATGCTGTAATAAGCGATTGATATAAACTACAGTGAGTATGTCACCTGAAAGTTCATCAGGGCTGTGCATAAACTGAAGCCAGTTGTCTGGCGTTTTACAGGCCATAACATGAGAACAGTGGCTGCTTTTATTCTAAAACAATCCACCGATCGGGGGGCTCTCTGGACAAGGACAATCTGGACATAAAAAAGCTGTTTGAAGAGGTGGATAAATCCTCCGGTGAAGTCGTAAATCTCACACCTAATGCAGCTAATACAGTGCAGCCTGTGGCACTGATGCGGCTTGGGGTGTTTGTTCCCACGCTCAAATCACTGAAAAACAGTAAAAAAAATACGCTTTCCCGTACTGATGCGACGGAAGAACTGACGCGCCTTTCTCTCGCCAGAGCCGAAGGGTTTGATAAGGTGGAGATCACCGGCCCCCGCCTGGACATGGATAATGACTTCAAGACCTGGGTAGGGGTGATCCATTCCTTTGCCCGGCATAAGGTTATCGGCGATAAAGTTGAGCTGCCGTTTGTCGAGTTCGCCAAACTCTGCGGGATCCCCTCCAGTCAGTCATCACGTAAGCTCCGGGAGCGTATCAGCCCTTCACTCAAGCGTATTGCGGGTACAGTGATCTCGTTTTCCCGCACAACGGAGAAACACACCAAAGAGTACATCACGCATCTGGTGCAGTCGGCTTACTATGATACGGAAAAAGATATCGTTCAGCTGCAGGCCGATCCACGTCTGTTTGAACTCTACCAGTTTGACCGTAAAGTCCTGCTGCAGCTCAAGGCCATCAATGCCCTGAAGCGTAGGGAGTCAGCTCAGGCTCTTTATACCTTTATAGAGAGTCTGCCGCGGGATCCGGCACCGATATCACTGGCGCGTCTGCGGGCCCGTCTGAACCTGAAATCCCCTGTATTCTCACAGAACCAGACGGTGAGGCGTGCCATGGAGCAGCTCCGGGAGATTGGCTATCTGGACTACACTGAGATCCAGCGGGGACGCACAAAACTCTTCTGCATTCACTACCGCCGTCCCAAATTAAAGCCACCTCATGATGAGAGTGCGGAGAACCCGCAGCTGCCTGCCACACCGGGTGATGTCAGTCCGGAGATGGCTGAAAAACTGAAACTTCTCGAGAAACTGGGCATCACGCTTGATGACCTGGAAAAACTCTTCAAATCCCGCTGAACATAAGCTGTAGTGAGTAATCCATCTCTGTTTACTTACTACAGCTTATATTACTGCCTCTGGTGAGTGTTCTGCTCACTGCAGCTTATATAAGCAGTGATGAGAGCTGCCCATACCGGAAGCACTGCCTTCCTGATCCACAAGCCCTTCAGAACGGCATTCCTGTTACTGCCGGAGCCCTGCGAAACCGTCGTGCCCACCATAAACCGGCATCTGCTCACTATAGCTTATGTTGCCTGCTACAGTTTATTTCACTCACTACAGCTTATCTCCGGGAAGGTTTACTCACCACAGCTTATATAAACTGTGGTGAGTGACGTTGTCACGTAAGAGGGGGGAGTGTCCGGAGGATCTGCGCGGCATCATGCCCGTCACCGGTGAACGGCACGGCCAGTGTGGCGGCCATATCCAGCGCGAATACCCGGGTATACACCTCCATGGAGCGCGGATCCTTGTGACCGGCCAGTGCCTGAATCACTTTCCGGGGCTGGCGATGATAGAGCATGTGCATGATGTAGCTGTGCCGGAAAGTATGGGGGGTCACCGGAATTGAAAAATGCACCCCGTCAGCTTCGGCCCGCTTCACGGCCTGCTTCAGCCAGTTACGCATGGTTTCATCGGTGACGGCCCACAAAGGTTCGCGCCGGCGGGGGCGGGTGGTGACCATCCAGCTCGCCATCTGCCTGACATAGCTTATATCGGTCAGCGGGACCAGGCGGACCTCATCCTTTGGCGGGCGTCCGCGTCGTGCCCGTACTTTTTCAGACAGTACCCGCACAAACGGCCGCAGCCCGTCGAGATCAAATGACTCCGGGGTCAGCGTCCGGGCTTCTCCGATACGGATGCCGGTGTTCCACATGGTGGCGAACAGCATGTGATGCCGCTGGTCGGGCATATACCAGAGGAGGGCACTGACTTCCGGCGCCAGCAGGTAGGTCGGGGTGGCGCCGGTGGAGGTGGCCATGCGTCGTAATGCCACGGCGGTCGCAAAATCAACGCCGGGGGCGATCGGCAACAACGAAACGCGTTCTGGTGAATTCTGCAGGGGAATGACGTTGTTCATCAGTTATTTTTCACGTAGCGCACGCACTGTTTATGGATACAGGTATTTTGCACCTGACCGGCCGATCCTGCCATGACAATAAATCGCAGCGCGCGGATCCTTTTATTGTCTTATCCCGCATTATTGCGGGTAAAACCAAATGCGTAAAGGATCATTTTTCAGCGTCGATCCACGCTGAAGCCAGTCATGACGCGGGCTGAGGGCCGTTTTACGTTTTTTGGGAGAAATGGGGTAATGCCAGGACAGACATGATCGGACCATAATGAGAATGGAGCAGAGAAGAAGAGGATGGGGTCCGCTTGGAAAAGGGAAAATAACCTACGCTAAGACTACTTTTTAACCAATCGGCTATTGGATATCACTCGGTTCGCGGGGCTACAGCGTTTCTGTGTCCGAAACCGAACGATTGCGTACACCATGCCAATAACATGTACGAAAGTAAGCAAAACTGTTAACGGACAGTCAGATCGTTCCGTACATCCCTTACGGTCAGGGGTTCGCGCTCAATGGAACGAAATCACTCGTTAAGCTCAAAACGCTTAACGTAGGAAAATTTCCGTTTTCCAAGCGGACCCCATTACTCCCGGTCATTCGCTGATTAGCCACTGCACGGTTACGGTCTGCATATTCACCGGGCCAGTAACCCGCACCTTTTCGGGGAGGGATAAGCGCGCTGATTTTCTTACGCCGCAGTTCATCGTGACATAGCCGGGTATCGTAAGCGCCATCGGCGGCGGCTGACCTGATTTTCCGGTGGGTTTGCCGGATTAACCCGGGGAAGGCCTCTGAGTCCGTAACGTTGTTCAGCGACAGGTCAGCGCAGATGATTTCATGTGTTTTACTGTCAACGGCGAGATGCAGCTTACGCCAGATACGGCGGCGTTCCTGGCCATGCTTTTTGACTTTCCACTCGCCTTCACCGAAGACCTTCAGCCCGGTGGAATCAATTACCAGGTGTGCGATTTCACCCCGGGTGGGCGTTTTGAAACTGACATTAACCGACTTTGCCCGCCTGCTGACACAGCTGTAATCCGGGCAGCGTAGCGGAACGTTCATCAGAGAAAAAATGGAATCAATAAAGCCCTGCGCAGCGCGCAGGGTCAGCCTGAATACGCGTTTAATGACCAGCACAGTCGTGATGGCAAGGTCAGAATAGCGCTGAGGTCTGCCTCGTGAAGAAGGTGTTGCTGACTCATACCAGGCCTGAATAGCTTCATCATCCAGCCAGAAAGTTATGGAGCCACGGTTGATGAGGGCTTTATTGTAGGTGGGCCAGTTGGTGATTTTGAACTTTTGCTTTGCCACGGAACGGTCTGCGTTGTCGGGAAGATACGTGATCTGATCCTTCAACTCAGCAAAAGTTCGATTTATTCAACAAAGTCTGATTTCGCCGCAGGAATAGATTTTCTTTAAAGAGTTAAACCCCAACTGTTTCATTATGCTGTTGCTGTAGGTATAGGTGGTTTTTGGCTTGATGTTATATAAGGTACTGATATCGTCAATCGTGTAGCCTGAGATCATTAACTTCAGGACACAGAACTCCATGTGCGTCAGTTCGATATGTTTTTTGACGATCCCGCTTTTGCTGGGGTGGCGCTGGGTATGCATTTTCCTGACGATTTCATCGTTGGTCAGATTATTGATGTTCACGAGACGATGTTTGTAATGCGAGCAGATGCAGGCGAAAAGCTCCGGAAAGATATCCGAGTGGTAAGCGATGATGATCTCATCTATGGCGTGGAGATTTGTTTTCTGTTTGAGTGAGATAAGCCACTGAAAGTAGATGATGTTGCTATAAATAGAGTCAGGAAGCACCAGGTACAAGGTAAAAAAACTATCTTTTTTCATACCTTTTGCCCAGTCATGAAAATGGTGCTGATTATAAAAAGAGAGAATCTCTTCTTTTTTGAATGTATTGGAAAGTAAATGGCGCAATCCGATATTGCTGAAATGACATCTTGATAATATGACCCGCGACGTATCCATTTTTATTCCTTTGGTTAAGGAAGTTGCGATTAAGTGGTCCGCAGCTCCCGATATGACGCCCCAAACCGTCCTTTATCGACGTCCTGTGGCTCAATTTTCCAATTTTCAGCCCAAAATCGTCTCTTCGTGGCTGATTTTGGCCCTGTTTCAGGCCAATTTCCTCATTTCAGGTAGATCTCGCCTGTGCCCGTATCAATTGGTCAACTCGAACCAGGTTCGCCAGGGTGAATAACATCGCCAGTTGACTGTCATTTTTAGCCAGCCCCTTGTACCTGGCTTTGACGAAACCAAACTGACATTTTACTATCCGAAATGGATGCTCAACCTTCGCTCGGATACTCGCTTTCAGGTATTCGTAACGGATGGCCAGCTTGTTCTTGCGCGGGTGTTGCTTCAATGCATTCACTTTGCCGGGACGCTTGGCGATAAGCCAGTCTGCGCTGACATCGCTGAGCTCATCGCGCTTTTCGGCCCCCTGATAACCAGCATCGGCTGAGATAAATTCTTCATCGCCATGCAGTAACTTGCCAACCTGATTGAGGTCGTGCTCGTTAGCCGCCGTGGTCACCAGACTGTGGGTCAGGCCACTTTTGGCGTCCACGCCAATGTGCGCTTTCATGCCGAAGTACCACTGGTTACCTTTCTTGGTCTGGTGCATGTCTTCATCACGGCTGTTGTGTTTGTTTTTGGTAGAGCTGGGGGCTTGAATGATGGTGGCATCCACCAAGGCTTTACCTTCAGTTTTACTCTTTCTCGGAGTAACTATAACCGTAATAGTTATAGCCGTAACTGTAAGCGGTGCTGGCGCGTTTAATCACACCATTGAGGATAGCGCCTTTAATATTGACGCCTGCCTGTTCCAGACGCTGCATTGACAAGCTCACCTCTTTGGCGGTGTTCAGGCCAAAACGCGCAACCAGCAGGCTGGTGCCGACAGAGCGCCCCACGACCGCAGCATCGCTCACCATCAGCATCGGCGGCGTATCGACAATCACCAGATCGTAATGGTCGTTCGCCCATTCCAGTAATTGACGCATCCGATCGCGCATCAGCAGTTCAGACGGGTTAGGTGGTATCTGACCGCGAGTAATCACATCAAAGCCTCCTTTGCCAAAATGCTGGATCACTTTGTTGAGCTCATCTTTACCTGCCAGATATTCCGACAAGCCATGTTCATTACTCACGGTAAACAGGTTATGCGAATAACCACGGCGTAAGTCGGCATCAATAAATAACACTTTTTGATCGGACTGGGCGATCACCGCTGCCAGAGTTGAACTGACAAACGTTTTACCACCGTCTGGCGTCGCACCGGTGATCATTAGAATGTTATTCTCCGTCTCCATCATAGCGAAATGCAGACTGGTTCGTAGCGCACGTACGGCTTCCACAGCAGAATCCGCCGGGTTATCCACCGCCAGGAAGGGGATATTTTTAGTACGATGGCGCTGCTGATTAGAAAATAAATTTTTCTTACGCAGACGGGTGCGTTTATCCAGCCACTCGGACATTGGGATAGTGGCATAAACGCTGATGCCGTGCTCTTCCAGTTGTTCCGGGGCTTCTACACCACGACGCAACATCGCACGCGCCAGCACGGCACCCACAGAAATAAACAGGCCAAGAATAAAACCAAGCACCACGTTCAACGCTTTTTTCGGTTTCACTGGCTGCGGCTGAGTGACTGCCGGGTCGATAATCCGCACGTTACCAATGGCACTGGATTTCGAAATACTCAACTCCTGCTGGCGGTTAAGTAATTGCAGATATACCGCACGGCCCGCTTCTACGTCACGACTTAAACGCAACACTTCCTGTTGGGTGGAAGGCATTGCCGATACCCGCTTATTCAGGCGTTTGCGTTCTTGCTCCAGCGTCTGGCGTTTTTCCAGCAGCGCACGATAAGTTGGGTGATCTTTCTTATACAGCTGGGAGATCTCTGCCTCGCGGAAGGTCAGCTCATTGAGTTGATTATCAACGTTCACAATCTGCTCAAGAACGGCTTTGGCTTCCAGGTTAAGGTCAACCGAATCGCGCTGCTGGCGATAAACGCTGAGTTTTTCTTCCGCCTGGTCCAGCTCGCTGCGCACTTCTGGCAACTGGCGCTGTAAGAATTCAAGGCTTTGTGAATCCTGCGCCGCCTGGCGAGCGATATTCTGTTGCAAATAGTTGTTAGCGATGCTGTTCAGAATACGAGTAATCAACTGGGGATCATCACCAGTCATGGTAAGTTCCAGCATCCCGCTTTCTTTACTGCGTTCGCTAACGGTAAAGGTTTTCTGCAACGCGTTAATCGCTTCCAGTTCGGTACGCTGGCTCAGGACAAACTGTGTTCCTGGTTTGGCCTTAATGTCCGCGATAGTCAGCGCAACGCCATCTTTTTCCAGACGCTGGCCGACCATACCATTGACGGTGAACTCTTCACCTTCCAGCGTATAGTGGCCGTTTTCCCCAACCGTGAGTGTCAGTTGCTGATCCTGACCATTCAGTTGTGGAATATGCATCCAGCTGATCGCCAGCTCACCTGGTTTCTCTTTGGTTAATCTCGCCCAGCCGCGACCCACAATCGGAAAATACTTCTGCTCAACCATGTCGCGCAGATTCAGTTCAGCAATGGTTTTACCGAGAATCATGCGCGATTGCAGCAGTTGGATCTCCGGTGCAGACTCGGGCGATGAGTTAGGGATCATATCGCTCAGGTCACTGAGAATGGCGTTGCCCTGTTTCTGCTCAACCTGGACCAGAGTATCTGCCTGATAAATTGGCGTGCTTAACAGCGAGTAAGCGACAGCGATCAGCGTGAATAACGCGGTCACGCTGATAATAAACTTACGGTGATCCCATAACTCGCCGACCAGACGAAGCAGATCGATCTCATTTTCCTGAGTGCTGCCTGGTGGCGTATTCATATTTTTAGTTGTCATCGTATCTTATAAACTCAAATTACCGGCTGAGGCGCTTCGCCCATTCCTGACTGGCGCGCTCCAACATACCGTAGACATGTTCAAATGCGTCCTGACTTTTACGATAGGGATCCGGGATCTCTTTCTGTTCCAGCCATTGCCCAAACAGCATTGTCTTCCCGCGGACCTCGGGAGCGATTGCGGTAACCTGAGCAATATGTTCCGACTCCATTGCCAGAATCAGATCGTAATTTCGTGCCATCTCAGCAGTGAGCTTACGTCCGGCATGTCCTTCAAGAGATACGCCATGATTAGCGGCAACATCTGCCGCTGTCGCATCTGCAGGGTGTTTTACCAGACCATGAACACCTGCCGATTTGACTTTTACGCCCGGCAGACGTTTACGCAGCAAGCGCTCGCCAATGGGCGAACGGCAAATGTTGCCGGTACAAACCACCAGGATTGAGTTAAATTTTAGTTGGGCCATGTTTGAATCCACCGTGAAGTCTCTGTCAGGTCATGCACCCCGGAAATCGTCGGTACCAGCAGAGAAATCACACGGTTCCAACGAGCCAGCGGCGCGGTAGTGACATAAACAATGTCGTAAGGTTCAAGCTGGAATTCCGTTCCGAGTATCATTGCCGATGCGTCCTTCGCATTCAGCTGATAAATATTGGCGATTTTGCCATTCTGCTTGTTTTGCGTTGCACGAATAACAAAAATCCCCGTCGCATCAGCGACATCCTGATTCATACCCTCAGCGTTACCCAGCGCTTCCGCCAGGGTCATACCGCTGCGGTCCATTTTCAGCGTGCTCTGTTTACCCACTTCACCCATCACGAAGACTTTCAGATCATCGTTGCGCGGAATAAATAAAATATCGCCCGGGTGCAGCAGTTTGTTCTGGCGCAAGTCGCCACGCTGCATCAGCGCATAGAGGTTCACTTTGGTCTTTACGCCATTCTGGGTGAGCACCACATTGCGCCAGTCTGCATCTGCGGTCAGACCGCCCGCGGCGTTAATCGCATCCATGATGGTCAGAGGAATATTGGTAATCGGCTGCTGACCCGATTTGCTGACTTCGCCGGTGACGTACGCTTTTTGCGATCGGAACGCCGCGACGCTGACATCGACTTGCGGGCTTTCAATGACTGAATCGAGACGCGCTGTAATCTCGTTGCGTACCTGGGTAAGTGTTTTCCCGGCCACTTTCAGGCGACCAATATAGGGGTAGAAAATCGCACCATCGGCGTTAACCCAGTTGCCGGTATCACTGGCGCTACGGTATTGCCCTGCGGGGGTGGTTAGTTCCGGGTGATCCCAGACCGTAACCATCAACACATCACCAATCCCGATACGATATTCATAGTTTGCGATTTGCTGCTCCAGCTCCGGGTTAGCCTGCGACATAATCGGTTTGGCGCGCAACTGATCAATCAATCCTGGCGTGACGGGATAGATATTGACCATTTTGTCCAGGTCATACTGATTGTCAGGTAGTTCAATGACATCCTTGTTACTGGTCGATAAATTCTGACCAGGAACAAGGGTACATGCTGTCAAAGACAGAACAGCCAATGTCAGTACCGAAAACTTAAAAATGTTCTTTTTCATTGGTTTATATTTATCAGTCAATGTAATGTTATGAATTACGTCAGGTTATTGTCCAACCGGTACTTCTCGCTCTGCCGTCATTGGATAGAGCTGGTATTTGCGTGACAGCATTTGTCCACCATCACGCGTCAATGGTGTCCACGAAACCACCGCGCGGTTGCGGTTAGGTCCAATGGTCATCAAGTCGAATGGAATCGAGATATAAAAACCTTTACTAAAGCCGCCTTCGCCGTAGTCATCTTTAGATACGTTACTGATTGCCGCCCATACCCCTACCGCCACGCCGCTGTCAAAGCGTTTGGCGACGTCGATCGTTGCGCCTTTATCTTTTGCCAGATATTGCCCAACGCTAAGTTTCATCAGTATGCCATTGAGCGTCGGCGGGTTCCAGTAAGCCGTCACGAAACCTGTGGGCGTGGAATAATCGGTGAAACGCATCATGTTGTCCCAGTCACGCTGCTTCACGTAGTTAACGTCCACACCCAGCGCCCAGCTGGCATCTAGCGGGCGATAAAGCAGCTCGGAACCGACACCGGCATACATCGTTTCCAGATAACCGCCATACATCTGGCCATAGAAACCATTGCCTAAGTCGGCAAAGTAGTTCGCCTGCAAGTTGTTGAGATAAACGTCATTGCGAACGTAATCACGGATATGCGTGCGCACGCGGGGCAGGGTAGAGTCCGCGGGCAACAGCGAAGACTTAAACTTGTCGTAGTTGTTGTAAATATTGGTGAAAATACCGCCATCAAGCAGCAGGTGGTCGGTAAACCAGTAGCGGGCACTGGACATCAGCCCCAGCTGGAACATATAGAAATCTTCCGGGCCGCCCAGCGACTGTGAAAGTGTTGGGTTGAAAGAGTAGCTAAAGCGATCTTCACGAATACGGTAGCCCCGACCAAAGGCAGAAAGATCTTCTGCTTCAACACGTTGTTGTTGAAGTTGCTCTGATTGACCAGGCGCTGTACCAGCCAGCTGTTTGCGCAGGCTGGCTACGTCGGTTTCGGTAGTCACCATCGCCATATGCTCGCGCTTTTGCGTCACGCTAATCTTCTCAACGCCTTGCGGCAGGTTATTCACCAGAATCCGGCTGGCACGATCGACCGCTTCGCGAGAATCACGGTATTTGTATTGTTGACCAGACATATACAGCGTCTTATCGCGCAGCTGAATTTCCGGTGCTTCAAAACCTGCGTTGTACTTCAGCGCGGTAAGTTGGTTCGCTACTGTGGTGTACTGCAATCCTTCAGATTCAGGCGCAGGTTGATATGCCGGTTTTGGCGTATCGCGCAGGGCAGGGCGCAGATCGTTGAAATTGGTCCGTAACGTGAAGCCAAACATCAACGTGTTACCGCGTTCATAACTCAGGTTGAGATCTGCCCAGCTGGCAGCGCGATAAACTGCGCCGACGTTGAAATGGCTTGCCTGAGGCAGTTTGCCAGCGAAATCATTCTGGTAATTGTTGCCATCGTATTCGAGTTTCAGACGCAGGGGATTCCACGGCGTTTGATACTCAATGCCGCCAAAGATGGAAGCCGGGCCACGAAAGATATCGCTAAAGCTGATATCGCCCGCATCGTGAGACTCTGCGCGATGACAATATTTATCGCTCACCCGGCAAAACGGGTTGGTAATATTGCCCGCATTACCGGCGTAGCCCCATGCCATCCCGAGGGTGAAATCAAATGGCCCCGCTTGCTTGCTGGCCACCAGATACTCACCGTCAAACAGACCCGTACCAGCAATATCACGTTTACCAAACGCCACTTGCGGTAGCCAGTAACCTTCTTCCCACAGGCGAAGTTTAAAATCGAATGATTTGTCTTTGTATGACTGATCGCCGCTGAAATCTTCCCACTGGCTATATTTGCGTGTGCGCACATCCGTATAACGAATGGTGCCTTCCAGCCATGGGAACAGCGCCACGGAGGTGGAGTAGAACCGGTATTGATCGTTATCCCGGTAGTTGACTCTGAATTCACCTTCCGGTGCGATGCGCGCATTTGGCATCTGCAACAATCCTGTGCCGCCAAAGTCTGATTGCGACGAACCCAGCGGATCCGGGTAGGTTAAGGAAGGTGCGAATAAGTCCGAGATGTGAGATCATCGTGTTGTAACCTGAACCCAGAATGAGTAACCGGATGAGCCAGCAACTGACTTTTGCCGACAGTGAGTTTTCCAGTAAACGCCGCCAGACCCGCAAAGAAGTTTTCCTTGGCAGAATGGATGACTTGCTTCCCTGGGACAAATTACTTGGCGTTATCGAGCCTGTGTATCCCAAGGCCGGTAATGGTCGCAGGCCCTATCCGCTGGAAACCATGCTGCGTATTCACTGCATGCAGCAATGGTACAACCTGAGCGATGAGGCCATGGAAGATGCCCTCTATGAAATCGCCTCCATGCGCCAATTTGCTCGCCTGTCACTGGATAAAGCCATTCCAGACCGCACTACCATCATGAATTTCCGGCATTTGCTGGAGCAGCATGAACTGGCCCGCAAAATCTTCAGTACCGTTAATCACTGGCTAGCAGAGTGTGGCGTTCTAATGACCCAGGGCACCTTGGTGGATGCCACCATCATTCAAGCCCCCAGCTCTACCAAAAACAAACACAACAGCCGTGATGAAGACATGCACCAGACCAAGAAAGGTAACCAGTGGTACTTCGGCATGAAAGCGCACATTGGCGTGGACGCCAAAAGTGGCCTGACCCACAGTCTGGTGACCACGGCGGCTAACGAGCACGACCTCAATCAGGTTGGCAAGTTACTGCATGGCGATGAAGAATTTATCTCAGCCGATGCTGGTTATCAGGGGGCCGAAAAGCGCGATGAGCTCAGCGATGTCAGCGCAGACTGGCTTATCGCCAAGCGTCCCGGCAAAGTGAATGCATTGAAGCAACACCCGCGCAAGAACAAGCTGGCCATCCGTTACGAATACCTGAAAGCGAGTATCCGAGCGAAGGTTGAGCATCCATTTCGGATAGTAAAATGTCAGTTTGGTTTCGTCAAAGCCAGGTACAAGGGGCTGGCTAAAAATGACAGTCAACTGGCGATGTTATTCACCCTGGCGAACCTGGTTCGAGTTGACCAATTGATACGGGCACAGGCGAGATCTACCTGAAATGAGGAAATTGGCCTGAAACAGGGCCAAAATCAGCCACGAAGAGACGATTTTGGGCTGAAAATTGGAAAATTGAGCCACAGGACGTCGATAAAGGACGGTTTGGGGCGTCATATCGGGAGCTGCGGACCACTTAATCGCAACTTCCCTAAAATGATACCTTTACGCTTCGTCATTTCTTGCGATCTCCATAATTCTGCTCAATCCAGCTTTTGTAAGCACCGCTTTGAACATTAGAAACCCATTCCTGGTTGTTCAAATACCATTCGACTGTTTTTCGAATGCCACTCTCAAACGTTTCCTGAGGTTTCCAACCTAGTTCAGCTGTAATTTTAGGTGATGCTACCAACTTGCTGATTTAGTGTATAATGGTGTTTTTGAGGTGCTCCCGTGGCTTCAGTCTCCGTCTGCTGTCCCTCCTGTTCCGCTACTGAAGGCGTGATGCGTAATGGCAAAAGTACTGCCGGGCATCAACGTTATCTCTGCTCTCACTGCCGTAAAACATGGCAGCTCACCTTCACTTATGCCGCTTCTCAGCCCGGTACACACCAGAAAATCATTGATATGGCTATGAACGGCGTCGGTTGCCGTGCCACCGCACGACTAATGGGCGTGGGCCTCAACACCATTTTGCGCCATTTAAAAAACTCAGGCCGCAGTCAGTAACCTCCCGGATACAGCCGGGCAGTGATGTCATTGTCTGTGCGGAGATGGACGAGCAATGGGGCTACGTCGGTGCAAAATCACGTCAGCGCTGGCTGTTTTACGCGTATGACAGGATACGCAGGGCGGTGGTAGCCCACGTTTTCGGTGAACGCACTATGGCCACACTGGAGCGTCTTCTGAGCCTGCTGTCAGTTTTTGACGTGGTGGTATGGATGACGGACGGCTGGCCGATGTATGAGTCACGTCTGAAGGGAAAACTGCACGTCATCAGTAAGCGTTACACGCAGCGAATTGAGCGACACAACCTGAATCTGAGACAGCATCTGGCAAGGCTGGGCAGGAAGTCCCTGTCGTTCTCAAAATCGGTGGAGCTGCATGACAAAGTCATCGGGCACTATCTGAACATAAAACACTATCAGTAAATTGGAGTCATTACCTAATTTTACGGGCATCAATGGCATAACGACGATCGTGTCCAGGACGATCGGTTACGTAGGTGATCTGGTCCCGATAAGAGCTTGTTTTTGGTACAATTTCATCCAGCAGATCGCATATTGTATGAACTACCTCAATATTTTTCTTCTCGTTGTAGCCGCCAATATTATATGTTTCGCCAGTTTTACCCGTAGTCAGAACGGCATACAACGCACGTGCATGATCTTCAACATATAGCCAATCGCGGATCTGGTCACCTTTGCCATAAATAGGTAATGCCTTATTTTCGAGAGCATTAAGGATGACGAGTGGAATTAATTTCTCCGGGAAATGAAAAGGACCATAGTTATTGGAGCAGTTAGTGACAATCCCCGGCAGTCCGTAGGTGCGGATCCATGCACGAACTAAATGATCGCTTGATGCTTTTGATGCGGAATAGGGACTGCTTGGCGCATACGCTGTTTTTTCGGTAAAGAGCGGTAACGAAGAGGAGCTGTGATGCTCATCAGGATGGGGTAAATCGCCATAAACTTCATCTGTTGAAATATGGTGAAAACGAAATGTCGATTTAGCCCGCTCATCCAGTGCAGACCAGTAAGCGCGACTCGTTTCTAACAGGACGTAAGTGCCAACAATATTTGTTTCAATAAATGCAGCTGGCCCAGTGATGGAGCGATCAACATGGCTTTCTGCCGCCAGGTGCATTACTGCATCGGGTTGATGAGCGGCAAAAATCTTTTCCATTGCAATTTTGTCGCATATATCAGCATGTTCAAAAACATAGCGGTCACTATCGCTTACTTCACGCAAGGATTCCAGATTACCGGCATAGGTCAATTTATCAACGTTAACAACGCTATCTTGAGTATTATTAATGATATGTCGGATAACCGCGGAACCGATAAAACCGGCACCACCGGTGACGAGAATTTTCACGCAATCTATTCCGTTCAAAAGTGAGTGGACTTGGCGAGATAAAAAAGCCCGGTATCGCTACCGGGCTTGATGGAATGGCAGAACTAATTAGATTAATCCAGCCATTCGGTGTGGAACACACCTTCTTTATCCGTACGTTTATACGTATGCGCACCGAAGTAGTCACGCTGCGCCTGGATCAGATTGGCAGGCAGTACGGCAGCGCGATAGCTGTCGTAGTACGCCACTGCAGCGGAGAAGGTCGGCACAGGAATACCGTTCTGTACAGCGTATGCAACCACATCACGCAGCGCCTGCTGGTATTCGTCAGCAATCTTCTTAAAGTAAGGTGCCAGAAGCAGGTTCGCGATATCTGCATTTTCAGCATAGGCATCGGTGATTTTCTGCAGGAACTGGGCGCGGATGATGCAACCTGCACGGAAGATCTTCGCGATTTCACCGTAGTTCAGATCCCAGTTGTTTTCGTCAGAAGCCGCGCGCAGCTGAGAGAAACCTTGCGCGTAAGAGACGATTTTGCCCAGGTACAGAGCACGACGAACCTTCTCAACGAATTCCGCTTTGTCACCAGCTGGTTTAGCCTGCGGACCAGACAGCACTTTGGAAGCCGCAACGCGCTGATCTTTTAGAGAAGAGATGTAGCGAGCAAATACGGATTCGGTGATCAGAGACAGCGGTTCGCCCAGGTCCAGAGAGCTCTGGCTGGTCCATTTGCCGGTACCTTTGTTCGCCGCTTCGTCAAGAATCACATCGACCAGGTATTTACCCTCTTCATCTTTCTTCGTGAAGATATCTTTGGTGATGTCGATCAGATAGCTGTTCAGCTCGCCTTTGTTCCACTCGGTGAAGGTCTCTGCGAGTTCTTCGTTGGAAAGATTCAGGCCCCCCTTCAGCAGAGAGTAGGCTTCAGCAATCAGCTGCATATCGCCGTATTCGATGCCGTTGTGAACCATCTTAACATAGTGGCCTGCACCGTCCGGACCGATATAGGTCACACACGGCTCACCATCTTCCGCAACGGCAGCGATTTTGGTCAGGATTGGCGCAACAAGCTTGTAGGGCTCCGTTTGGGAAACGGACAATATTGTACTATAAGGGCTTCCCCGGCATGTCAACGCCGGTGTTTACGGTTTCTGTCTGCACTATAGTAAAAAAATAAAGGGGAGAGACTGCGGTACTATAAACGGTCATGATGAATCGTCATCGATTCGGACCCTGATGAAAGACGCTCGTGAGGCTCTAGTTCGTTAGTCGGGTACACTTGCCCTGTACAATAAGCAGATATACCTCACGGGGTCTAACCCTTTATCATCAACGAGTTGCAGAACAGATGGTCATACAGCTTTGTACTTTAGCTGGCTGAGTACAACCTGAAATCATCACCGTAATGCAATGATGCCCAGCACAGTCTTGCATTTTTGGCAGCGATGGCAACAACAGCGCGCCAGTATCCTCTGCGTTCGACCAGTGAGCAGACCCAACGACTGAATAAATCAGTCCTTTTCTCCGCCCCGATCAGTACCGAGCGGGCACCCTGAACCAGAAGTGTTCTCAGATACGAATCGCCAGCTTTCGTTATCCTGCCAAGCTTCGACTTTCCGCCGCTGCTGTACTGCGATGGTGTCAGTCCCAGCCAGGCTGCCAGCTGGCGCCCATTCTTAAAATCATGTGCATTACCGATACTGGCGACCAGCGCACAGGCCGTTGTGGGGCCAACGCCCTTCAATTCCATCAGCCGCTGACTGCGATGATCTGTTTTGGCCATGCGGGACAAAATTCGGTCATATTCAGCGATGTTATCTTCAATGCGAGCAACGTGCTCCAGCAAATCATCAACACATTGCGTATTCCGCTCTATTCGATCACGGATTGGCATCGAAGTCCGATCAGCGATTCGCATCCATTCGATCAACCGGGAACTTAACTTTTTCTACCGCTTTTTAACGCGTTTTTTCGCTGCTTTCCACTACCGGGGGATTTTTCCTCAGTGACTCTCCCTGAAGGACCACCCGGTGTGAGTTATGTACCAGTCTGTCCAGGATGGCATCTGCTGTTGTTGGGTTCTCCATCAGACCATGCCATTTATCTACCGGGAACTGGCTTACCACTATCGTGCTGCTTTGTCCGTAACGATCCTCTATGAGCTCCAGAAGGTCATTACACTGGGCGTTACTTAACTGTTCCAGCCCCAGATCGTCCAGGATTAGAACCTGTATTTTTTGCAACTGTTTCAGATATTTCAGCCAGCTGCCATCAACACGTCCCTGAGCCAGTTGTTCCAGTAATCGCCCGGTTCTACAGTACCGGACGCTGTGTTTCTGTCGACATGCCTGTTCGCCCAGCGCATTGGCTATCCAGCTCTTGCCACATCCTGTCGGACCGGTTATCAGCAGGTTTTTCCTGTGGGTTATGTAGTGGCCGTTCAGCAGTTCTCTCATCTGTTCAGCCCGCAGACCTCTTGAGGCCGGATAGCGCAGCCCTTCCGGTGTTGCCTGGTATTTCAGGCCGGCATTTTTTCTCAACCGTGCCACACGGCTGTTTTCCCTGCTCAGAAGCTCGTCATCAACCAGCAGCGTCAGCCTTTCCTCGAACGACAGTTCGTCGTAGGTCTGAGGCGTTTCCCGCTGCCGTATCAGGCTCCCGGCCATCGCCGGGAGTTTCAGTTGGGTCAGTTTGTTTAACAGGTTATCACTCATACTGTTGTTCCTTCTGTCAGTGGTAGTAGCCCGGACCACGCAGGTTTTCATGCTCTGAAGCATATGCCGGATGTTGTTCGCCCTGGCGGGATAATGGAAGCTCCAGGTTCTCCCGATGGTGACGCAGCAGATTGTCGATAAAGCGTCTGTCAGGGGCGTTATAGTGCAGGGCAACGTAACAGGCCTTTTCCAGCCGTTCCGGGCCGTATTTTTTCTGAAGTGCCAGCAGCCCCAGAACTGCACGATAAGCCAGTTCCGGATGGGGTTTTGCCTTCAGCATGGATTCAACCACCCGGCCTGTGGACGGGCCCGTACGTTTTCCCTGCTCGATCAGGCGTTCCGGTGTCCATGTCCCGTGCTGCCGGTGGCGCTCTGGCATGTGAAGCGGATTGGTTGTGTGTTTATATTCATGTGTGCTGCGCGGATGTTGCGCCACACACTGCCCCTTGTGCCAGAGCTGTACCACCGACTGCCCCGCCTTCAGTGACAGACGCTGACCGACCAGTTCGTGTGGAACGGAGTACCAGTGACGGGCATATTCAACGTGGTAGTCAGGGCCAACCTTCACAGCTTTGTATTCCGTGTATTCATAAGGTGCCAGAGGCAGCGGAGAGAGTGCTGGCGCATCCAGTATGCGGAAGCGTTCTGCACGGGTTTGATTGCCGTACCCCTTCATTGGCCGGTTATTCATGTCTGTCAGTAACTCCCTAAGGCGCGCATTCAGCGCCCTGAGCGTGTGGAAGGTTTCATTACGGATGCGGGCAAGAAGCCATCGTTCGACGATGAGGACGCCGTTTTCTGCTTTTGGTTTATCTTTAGGTTTGCGTGGTCGGGCCGGGATGATAACCGTGCCATAGTGCTCAGCCAGTGCCTGATAACTGTCGTTGATGACAGGCTCATATCGATCGGCCTTTTTCACTGCGCTTCTGAGGTTATCGGGGATGAGCAGCTTCGGTACGCCGCCCAGGAAGGTCAGGCAACGGCTGTGGGCATTTAACCATGACATCATGTCCTGACCTTCGCACGCTTCAACGTAGGTATAGTTGGACGCCCCCATTACGGCCACGAAGATTGCCACGCGGCGTATCTCACCGGTGTCCGGATTAATAACAGGAACCGTAGGACCACAGAAGTCGATAAAAAGCTTTTCGCCGGCACGATGCTCCTGGCGCATGGAGAGACGTCGCGTTTTTTTCCACTCCCGGTAGCAACGGCAGAAGTGCGAGTATCCCATCGCTTTGTCACCCGCCTGTGCCTTGTATTCCATCCACAACAGTTGCCGCGTCACACCTGGTTTTCTCATTTCCGTATCGAAGTACAACATGTCAGGCATTACAAGCTCTGATGCAAAGGTGTCTTTGGGCGGAAAAATGAGTTTCTCCAGCGTGTCATGGGATATATCAGCAGGTAATGGCCATGACAGAGAAGAGGCTTTGAAGCGGGCAAGAACCTCAAAAACGGTTGAGGCGCTGATGTGTAACGTCAGTCCGATACAACGGTTAGTCAGCTTCTTGTCGAACTTGAGCTGAAGGATCTTAAAACAGGTTTCCATAGTGCTCCTGGATTTTCTCTTTCTGGACATTGACGTCTCCACTGGTTTAAACACGGCAATGGAGACTGTGGTGAAAAGAGTTAATTCCCGGAGTGACTGGCAGGATGCCAATCAATGATCGGAAGCATGCCAAATCGTGATCGATTGTGATGCCAAACTGTGATCGGAGATGGATGCCAAATCATGATCGATTCGAATGCCAAACTGCGATCGATTCAGATGCCATTTTGCAACACATTGCTGAACCTGAAGTGGTAAAGAATTCTTCTGCTCAAAAACTATGTGGCGCAGGGCATCTGTACTTTGTGGGGCGATAACGCCGAATTCAGATATCAACCCCCGGAGACGATTATATGTTGCTGTTTTCTCTTCGATAAAACCCTGTCGGGTACGATGCAGACACTGCATTGCCTGCTGGCTCTCATCCTTAACCGGCACAAACCGCATATGTGGGCGACGAACCGCCTCGCAGATAGCCTGAGCATCAGCTGCATCATTTTTCCCTGATTTACCAGCCATGCGGTAAGGCGATACAAATTTAGCGGCCATCAGACGCGGCTCATGACCATACTGCCGAAACAGTCTTGCCCAGTAATGAGCCCCGGAGCACGCCTCCATCCCGATAACACAGGGCGGCAAACCAGCAATCAGCCCGGGAAGAGCTGCGCGGGTTACTCTGGATTTAACCAGAACGGTTTTGCCATTCTGGTCAACGCAATGAACAGCGAACACATTTTTAGCAAGATCGATACCGACAGTAGTAATGGTCATAACGAATCCCTCCGGGGTTGTGTTTACCCCATGATTGCACAAGAGTTAATCAGGCGCATAATCAGGGGAAGTCCCTTCCATTCGTTAAGGTTGTTTTTTGTACTGGCTGATATCAACCGGCCGCAAAGGTCGATACTTCCCTTCTGCCAGTTTTTTATTGTTTCTCCAGATATAATCTCCCGTCAGATTAATGTGCTCCCAGCCCAACGGAGACAAGTGTGACAGCAATTGCTCATTGAGATGTAGCCCCTTCCTCTTCAGCAGGTTAACGGCGTTCTCTATATATACGGTATTCCACAATGTGATCGCGGCGGTGATCAGCGTCAGTCCACTGGCCCGGTAACTCTGGTTTTCCAGACCTCGATCCCTTATTTCGCCCAGACGATGCATGAAAACGGCTCTGGCAAGGGCATTCCGGGCTTCCCCTTTGTTCAGACCTGCCTGAACTCTGCGACGCAGTGAAGGATCGCGAAACCAGTCCAGCATAAACAGTGTTCGCTCAATGCGGCCGATTTCCCTCAGTGCCTTGGCAAGCCCATTCTGTTTCGGATAACTGGCCAGCTTTTTCAGCATCAGAGAAGCGGTCACAGTTCCCTGCTTTATTGAGGTCGCCAGCCTCAGAATTTCATTCCAGTGGGTTTCTATCTCTTTGATATTCAGTTGAGTTGTGGAAATAATTGACTGTAGAGCCGGATATTTATCAGCCTTCCCCTGAATAAACAACCGCTTGTCATGAAGATCCCGGATCCTGGGTGCAAAAGCGAACCCCAGCAGATGCATCAGCGCAAAAACATGCTCCGTGAAACCTGCCGTATCGGTGTAATGTTCCGTGATTTCAAGATCACTTTCGTGATACAGCAGGCCATCAAGTACGTGGGTGGAATCACGAACACGGCTGATCACTTTGGTGTAAAACGGACTGTATTGGTCAGAAATGTGCGTATAAAACTGCACCCCCGGCTTCTGACCGTACTTCAGGTTGACCTGACCGGCATAGCGGCCATGGCTGCCAACCCGAAAATTCTGACCGTCAGAAGATGAGGTTGAACCGTCTCCCCATAATGCCGCCAGCGGACGTGACTTCTGGGCATTAACCAGTTCAGCCAGTGCAGCAGAGTACGTTTCATCGCGGATATACCATGCCTGCATGTTTTCCAGCGAAGCCCGCGTGGTTCCCGGACAGGACTCTGCCATTTTGGTCAGCCCCAGATTGATGCCGTCCGCCAGGATGGTGGTAAGCAGCAAACGGTTATCCTGCGGGCGGGTAAGCGGGTTCTTCAGATGGGTAAAATGTCGCGAGAAGGCTGTCCATCTCTCAACTTCATCCAGTATTTCTGTAATTTTTGGGTGTGGCAACATGTTGTAAATCAGGTCGGCCAGTGGTGATATTGTGGAAGGAACGCTGTTATCCAGCGGGGTGATCTTTAGACCTTTATCTGAAATATCCACATCGGGAAGATCCCCGGTAACGGCCATTGCGTTAACTTCCTCCAGGCGGGAGGCCAGCAGCGTCAGCCTTGCCTTAAGGTAAGCTTCGCAATCTGTTTCGACAGGTATATTTAACTGATTATTATTTAATAACTTTTCGAAATTATCTCCTGGCATAAGATAGTCATCGAAGTTTTTGTAGCGCCGGGAACCCCGGATCCAGATATCACCGGCCCGCAGCGCCCCCTTCAGCTCGTTCATTGCGCAAATTTCATAGTATTGCCGGTCAATACCTGAGGGGGTGATCACCATCTTTTTCCAGCTCTCAGGGATGAAATCCAGTGACGCTGATGAGGGAACCTTTCTTAGCTGCTTACGATACATTTCACGGATAGTATCGAGGGCATCATTAAGAGATAAGGCGGCCGGAGTGGCCCTCAGTTGCAGGGCCGATAACAACCGGGACGAATATTTGCGCAGCGTGCTGAATTTTTCGGTAATAAGATGAAGCGGTTCGAAATTATCCTTACGTGCAAGGAGCCGGGTTTCCTCCAAGCTGGCGGCAAAATCTTCCCACGGTAATATCTGTTCAACAGCAGACAGAGGATCTTCGCCTGCGTTGCGTGCATCCAAGATAGCCTGTCCAACGGAAACATACTGCCGTAATTTCTGCTGTATCAGCTTGCCCGTTTTCTGAAGGCGTTCGGCCTGCTGACGTTTTGCCCGGCTGAACATACTGCCCAGTATGCGTTCATGCAGTTCTATAATTTCATCAATGATTGTGGCTCTGGCCTCAGTCAGTACACAGACCATCGTTGCGTATCGACGAGCAGGGGAAAAATCAGCTAAATCCCGGCTGCTCATTTTGCGGCCTTCCCGCGCCAGTTTCAGCAGCCGGTTCTGATGAACTGTTTTATCCACGCCTTCCGGTAGCGCCAGTGCTTCAATGGCGTTAAGGCGGTCGATATGTTGCAGGACATTCTTTCCATTGATCTTTCCCGGAGGCTGAAGCAACCACGTCAAACGGGAGATTTGTTTTTCAGTTGTCACCAGTAGCGCATCAAGCGCTGATTTATGCGTGATACCAAGATGCGCATTCAACGTGGTGTAAACCGCTTTATCACCCAGTGTCATTGCTTCAGCACAGGTACGTTCCACAACATCAATACCAGGAATAATAATTCGCTGTTGATGCAGACGCTTCAGTAATTCCTCGGCGATAAGTATGCCCCGATCGGTCCTGGTAGACAGAGGGAGCAGATGCTGGATGCATTCTTTCTGAAGTGCCCCATTAAAGGCTTTCAGTTCCAGATACCGATACAGTTCCCCCAGGTGCTCGCGCCGGGTGGTATCACGGCCGGAAATATATTCCTGCCAGAGTTCTGCTGAAAGTTTAAGGCGGTTGCCGATGACTCTGAGCAATTCTGCCGGTGGAGACGATTTTTTATCCGGAGCAAACCCGATATTTTTCAGATAGCAAAGAAGGACGGCGAAACCAAACCGGCTGGCCGGTTTACGATGAGCATTAATAAATGCCAGATCCTGCTCACTGAAATAGGCCATTCGGGTCAGCGTTAACTCATCGTCCGGTAATGCCAGTAATGATTCTCTTTCCGACAGAGAAAGAATCTGCCTCCTTGCCATATAGTTTTCCTCGTAAATTATTCAGTACGGTATTTTTAACAAAACCAGATATCGCATAAGGGTTACACCCCGACGCCATACTCAAAACGTGACGGCACACGATGAATGACATAACCTATATGCGATAGAATTAATGCAATAACCTAAATGCGATAACGTGGTGAAAAAATGTTCATCAGAGCTTATTTAAGGGCATCGACGGAAGATCAGTTCGCCGATCGGGCAAAAGAGATGCTGGAGCAGTTCGTCCAGGAGCGGGGGCATAAAATCGCCAGCTACTATCGGGAGAACATCAGCGGTACAAAACTTGACCGTCCGGAGCTGGGCCGCTTACTGATGGACAGTCACCGTAATGATATTTTGCTGGTCGAGCAGATAGACCGCCTGACCCGTCTCAGCAACAGTGACTGGATGACGCTGAAAAAGCAGATAGAACAACACGAGTTGCGGATTGTCAGTCTGGATGTTCCCACCTCATGGCAGGCGCTGTCAGAGAAAGATCCTTCACAGGCTGACCCGATAACCCGCGCTGTCATTACTGCCATCAACAATATGTTGATTGATCTGATGGCTGCAATGTCGCACAAGGACTGGCTGAGTCGTCGCCAGCGACAGCAGCAGGGAATTAAGCGTGCTCATTCTCTGGGGAAATACCGGGGCAAACAGGCAGACCAGGAACGACACCAGAAGGTGTTGTACTACCGACAGGTTAAGAAACTCAGTATACGGGAGACAGCAGAAGCAACCGGCTACAGTTCTTCTCAGGTTTGTCGGATACAGGCGCTTAATAAAATCACCGGTACTGATTGAATCAGCTTTAACCTGGATCAATTCCCGCCTATACAACGTACTATCAAACTTATCATCTGAAATGCTATGCTCGTCGTTATGTCAAAAATGACATAACGAATCAGAGAGGAATGCATGTCATCAGTTTCAAAAAGGAATGGAAAAGGTTTTTTCTCAGGCGCGGTAATTGGGGCTTTAGGAGGGCTGATTGGGCTCGGTGGGGCTGAGTTTCGCCTTCCCGTCCTGATCGGTAGTTTCAAAATACCCACCCTGGAAGCCGTCATCTTTAACAAAGCAATGAGCCTCGCTGTTGTCGCTATCGCTCTAATTTTCCGCACAAAATCGATAGCCCCCGATCAGTTGGTAGAGCATCTTGATATTGTCATGAATTTACTGGCGGGAAGTCTTATTGGGGCATGGTGGGCCGCAGGCCGCGCCATTAAGATGTCCAGAATCTGGCTGGACAGAATCATTCTGATCCTCCTTGTTTTACTGTCGTTCGTCATGTTCTCAGAAGCATGGCTACCACTACACAGTATTTCCGGCGGGTTATTTCAACCCGGTATTGCCACCATTATTGCAGGTGTGATTTCAGGGTTCTTTATCGGGATAGTTGCAGCATTGCTCGGTGTGGCTGGCGGTGAGCTTCTGATCCCCACAATCGTTATCCTGTTCGGGGTTGACATCAAACTGGCCGGAAGCCTGTCATTGATGATTAGCCTGCCCACAATGATTGTTGGTTTTTCCCGTTATACAAATGCAGATGCTTTCCAGATTCTGAAGAAAGAAAGGCCACTGTTTGTATGGATGGTCATCGGATCTGTGATTGGTGCGGCAATTGGCGGACTTCTGGTCGGCCTGTTCCCGGTTAAGGTACTTATGACTTTACTTGGGGTGATCCTTCTTATCTCCGCCATCAAAACGTTCAAACACACCCGGCAAAAATAATTCCGAGAAAGGTATCAGGATGAATAAAAAAGCGCTTATATCTGATTTTATTTTGGTCAGACCCCGAATTTACATTAATGACAACATCTCGCTGGGGCCGGGTAAAATTGATCTATTGCGCGCTATAGATGGGTTTCACTCCCTGTCAGCCGCCGCAAAAGATCTGGGTATACCCTACAAAAGGGCTTGGCTCCTGATTGATACGTTAAACAAAGGGATAGGTAAGCCCGTGGTCATCACGTCAACAGGCGGCAGCAAAGGTGGAGGCTCGGTTTTGACACCACTTGGTCAGAATCTACTTAGCTGGTACGACAAAGCAGAAGCCAACCTTAACGAACAATCACAGCAGGACTTGCAGGATCTCGAAAAAATTATCTTCGGTGAGAAATAACCCATTCGGCTCGGTCTTTGATCGGGCCATGACCGTACAAAAAATCATCTTAACGAATGGAAGGGACTTCCCCTGATTATGCGCCTGATTAACTCTTGTGCAATCATGGGGTAAACACAACCCCGGAGGGATTCGTTATGACCATTACTACTGTCGGTATCGATCTTGCTAAAAATGTGTTCGCTGTTCATTGCGTTGACCAGAATGGCAAAACCGTTCTGGTTAAATCCAGAGTAACCCGCGCAGCTCTTCCCGGGCTGATTGCTGGTTTGCCGCCCTGTGTTATCGGGATGGAGGCGTGCTCCGGGGCTCATTACTGGGCAAGACTGTTTCGGCAGTATGGTCATGAGCCGCGTCTGATGGCCGCTAAATTTGTATCGCCTTACCGCATGGCTGGTAAATCAGGGAAAAATGATGCAGCTGATGCTCAGGCTATCTGCGAGGCGGTTCGTCGCCCACATATGCGGTTTGTGCCGGTTAAGGATGAGAGCCAGCAGGCAATGCAGTGTCTGCATCGTACCCGACAGGGTTTTATCGAAGAGAAAACAGCAACATATAATCGTCTCCGGGGGTTGATATCTGAATTCGGCGTTATCGCCCCACAAAGTACAGATGCCCTGCGCCACATAGTTTTTGAGCAGAAGAATTCTTTACCACTTCAGGTTCAGCAATGTGTTGATGATTTGCTGGAGCACGTTGCTCGCATTGAAGATAACATCGCTGAATATGACCGAATTTTGTCCCGCATGGCCAAAACAGATCATCGCAGTCAGCGGCTGATGGAATTGAAGGGCGTTGGCCCCACAACGGCCTGTGCGCTGGTCGCCAGTATCGGTAATGCACATGATTTTAAGAATGGGCGCCAGCTGGCAGCCTGGCTGGGACTGACACCATCGCAGTACAGCAGCGGCGGAAAGTCGAAGCTTGGCAGGATAACGAAAGCTGGCGATTCGTATCTGAGAACACTTCTGGTTCAGGGTGCCCGCTCGGTACTGATCGGGGCGGAGAAAAGGACTGATTTATTCAGTCGTTGGGTCTGCTCACTGGTCGAACGCAGAGGATACTGGCGCGCTGTTGTTGCCATCGCTGCCAAAAATGCAAGACTGTGCTGGGCATCATTGCATTACGGTGATGATTTCAGGTTGTACTCAGCCAGCTAAAGTACAAAGCTGTATGACCATCTGTTCTGCAACTCGTTGATGATAAAGGGTTAGACCCCGTGAGGTATATCTGCTTATTGTACAGGGCAAGTGTACCCGACTAACGAACTAGAGCCTCACGAGCGTCTTTCATCAGGGTCCGAATCGATGACGATTCATCATGACCGTTTATAGTACCGCAGTCTCTCCCCTTTATTTTTTTACTATAGTGCAGACAGAAACCGTAAACACCGGCGTTGACATGCCGGGGAAGCCCTTATAGTACAATATTTGCCGTTTCCCAAACGGAGCCCATATAAAACCCGCGTATTGGTGCATTAATATGCACCATCACGATGAAGAACGACCTTCACAGTTTTGAACAAAATTGCGATATCATTCCAGAGCGACCAGTTTTTTACATACCAGGAGTCAAAGTAGACGCGCGTATCGTAATCCACATCATTACGGCCACTCACCTGCCATAAACCTGTCATGCCAGGTTTCGCCATCAGATAGTAATCGACATTATCATCATATCGAGGCAGTTCTTCAGAAATAATGGGACGCGGCCCAACCAGACTCATTTGCCCTTTAAGGACATTGAATAACTGAGGCAGTTCATCAAGGCTGGTTTTGCGAATAAACCGACCTACCGAAGTGATCCTGGGGTCATTTTTTAGCTTGAAATCACGATCCCACTCTTGACGGGCCGCTGGATCCGAATCAAGAAGCTTTTGCAAAACCTCCTGAGAATTCAGGACCATAGAGCGAAATTTATAGCATGGGAAAAGCTTACCATGTCGCCCGACGCGCATATGTCCATAGATTGCCGGGCCACCATCACGGGTCACTTTATACCAGAGATAAATAAGCAAAGGTGACGCAATCAGGATGATCAGTGACGAACAAACAATATCGAATGTGCGTTTCAGGAAACGAGAAGTCCTCTTCGCCAGATTATTATGGATTCGAAGAAGCATAACTTCGTGGCTGAAGATAAATGACATATCGGTGTTATATAGCGGTAAACCTCGTAAAGAAGGTATCACCGTAACGGAACGACAGTCTTTCTTTGACAGTTCTCGCAGCCAGTTTAGGGTCTTATCGCTGTTTTCCATTTCAAATGCGACGATGAAATGAATATCCCCTGTTTTCTTCATCTGCCAAAGAATTTCGGGGTCACGCAAAACAGGCAGTCCCTGGAGCATCGTTTCCGTAGAATCTTCATCATAGAAGGCCACGACATCGAAACCGAGCATTTCTTCGCTCTGCAACGCGAAGTAAGCCTCAACAGCATTGCTTCCGCTTCCCATGATGATGGTTTTTTTCTTCCAGATACCAAGGCGATTAAGAAGATGCTTCGTCATGGCTCTAAAGAATGGAAGCAGGATTAACGCAAAGGTCCAGCAAAAAACCCACACATACCGCGAGAACTGCCATTTAGAAAAGGCAACAAGCGCCAGGTCAAAAACAGCAAAAATAACGATAGTACGGATAATTTCCTTTAATTCAAACCAAAATGGTTTTCGATAGGAATAATGCCGCAACCGAACCCAGAACCATCCCACACAAATTATACTTAATATGATGTGGGAAATGATACGCATCTCAAGTTGGTTATCAGGGATAAAACGATAGAGATCGTTAAAAATCCAATACACACAACCAATTGAAAGTGCGAGTGAAACGTTAAAAAATATAAAATCCGAGGCCGCCAGAAAAACTTTGCATAGCAACGGGTTATATTTATTCAAAAAATTATCCGTATCCATGACCACACCTGACTTTATCGCGGATTTATATTAAATACAGGCATCGGCTCCTGATTTTTTTGGCATTCGAGATATTTGTTTGCCACATCAATAGCTTCGCGGATAGTGACATCCATATCAAGATAGCGATAGGTACCCAGACGGCCAACAAAAGTTGTATTACTGAGTGCCATGGCCTTGTCAAGATAGCGGTTTAATAACTCTTTCTCTTTTACCATACGAATCGGGTAATAAGGCACATCGTTTTCGGTACAAAAACGGCTAAACTCACGATAGCAGGTAGTATTTTCGTGTGATTCCCAGGGTGAAAAATGCTTATGCTCGGTAATACGAGTATAAGGTACGTCTTCTTCACAGTAGTTGATCACTGCTGTACCCTGATAGTCGCCTTCCGCGGAGAATTTTTCAAAGTCCAATGTGCGATAGCCAAGCCGCCCTTCGCTGAAGTTAAAGTATCCATCCAGGGCACCTGACCAGAACACATGTTCATACGCAGTGCTTTCTGCCGCAGAAAACTCGGTATCCGTTCTGACCTCAATCAGCTCATGGTCGAGAATTTTTGCGACCATCTCGGTATAGCCTTCTTTAGGCATGCCCTGATACTGATGATTAAAGTAATTGTCGTTGTAATTGAAGCGCAGCGGCAAACGCTTCAAAATACTGGCAGGCAATTCCGTTGGTTCAACGCCCCATTGCTTGCGCGTGTATCCCTTGAAGAACGCCTCGTAGAGCTCACGGCCAATCATGCTGATTGCTTGTTCTTCAAAGTTTTGCGGATCGACAATTGATTTATCCGCTTTTGATTCAATAAACGCCCGAGCTTCGTCAGGACGTAGCGTTTTATTGAAAAACTGGTTAATGGTGTGCAGGTTAACAGGCAGCAGATAGACATTGCCCTTGTAAACAGCCTTTACGCGGTTTGTGTAAGGCATGAATTCAGAATAAGCATTTACGAAGTCCCAGACTTCTTTATCATCTGTGTGGAAGATATGCGGACCATAGACGTGCAGCATGACATTAGTCTGCGGATCACGTTCAGAATGGCAGTTTCCTGCAATATGCGAGCGCTTATCAAAAACAACGGATGATATTCCTTGCTCAGCTAACAGCCTGGCGATAACGGCCCCAGAGATACCTGCACCAACAATAGCGACTGTCATTTTGTTCCCCAAAAATGTCGTTTTAATAATCCAATCCCCTTCAGAAGGAGGTTCTCACCATCAATATTGACCACCGGCATATATTTAATCCTCAGTCGATTGCGCTGATGATGAAGCCACACATTGAAAAGTCTTTCTGCCATAAACCCAAAGACGCGTTTTTGGTACGCATCATAATTCTGATAAGCAATTTTTTGTTCAAGCGCGAACAATAGTGGGAAGAGCCAGGCAAAATATTCATCTATCAATGCTTTTTTACAGACGAACATATTGTACAGGCTGATCTTAGTGCCCCCCATAACATCATCAAAATCTGAGAGATAATCAGGTTGTTGTCGCGCTATTTCATCTCGCAGTTGAGTGTAGTCCGACTCATGATGAGCATGTATATAATGGCTTTTAATGCTCGTAATATAATAATTACGTGGTTTAGCAACCAGAATATCAGCATTTTGCAGAAGATTCATCATCTCTTCAGGAGAGGCGATACGCTTCCCTTTAACCACCAGATTACTTGTAGAAGAGGCAAAATAGCGGCGGTAGTGCGCGAGGCCAACAATGTCTTCCTGAGAGTTCTTCCATATCCAATAGGCTGCGGTGAGTTCGCAGAATGATGAATTTAGATGGGCGATGTTGTCGCCAGCACAGTCTTGCTCGTAACTCGAAGATATTTCATCACTTAACATGCCAACTTTAAGAGGTACATATTCTCGAGTGGTTGGAAATTCATAAGGTTTATGAGAAACCACAAATACTTTCATTTATTACCTTTAACATAATCATTATCAGGCACGACAATGCAATTGCCGTTTTATTTACTAATACGGTTGTATAGTATCTTGAAACAGAAAAAACCGACCTTATTCATTTTCAATAGTGCAAAGCAAATCTTATCTGGTAGGTTAGCATCGCATTGTAATATTAAAGAAAGGGGATATTGATTGAATTTTGTATAAATAATTTTTTGATTCTCCCTTAATACATGCGAAGAACTATTTGTTTTGGAGGTTTTGTATAGCGTAATCAAAGCACTTCTTGATAAATGAGCAACGCAAGAATATAGGTGCGGTCGATATTCTTTGATTTTCTTGACCCTTTCTTCAAGAAGCGAAAGTGCAGTAACTAATTCCATGTTCCTTAGAACATTATAATTCGTCAACGAATCTTTTCTTACGCGGTAATAGTAAAGCACCTCATTGATTTTTAAAACATTTTGAGCCCTAGCGTTAAGCAAAGGTACCGTTACCGAATCCTCATAAATAATCCCCTCAGGAAAAAGATTATTATTAAAAAATTCTCGCCGAACAACTCTCACCCAAGGATAATTATGGATTGTAGAGAGCACTTTTTTTGGTACAAGTTCCAATGAAGAAAAATCGAAGCCGGCATTTAAAATTTCAGGTTCTATACCATCCTGGAATTTCTCATAGCGGTAAATAATTGTATCAACGTCATTAAACTTCTTAATGGATTCTTCTAAGTATTTAAAAAAAGCGGGTGAGAGCAAATCATCTGGGTCTAGACATGAAATAAACTTACCAGAAGCATGACTAATACCATAATTTCTTGCAGTGGATACTCCACCATTTTCTTTATGTAAAACTATCACTCTTGGATCAGCTAATGCAAACTGCTTAAGTATCTCAGCTGACGTATCAGTCGAACCATCATCAATGAAAATTATTTCACAAGGTAATGTACATAATTTGAAAGGTGAAAAAAAATCTTTAAGATAAGCAGATACATTATAGACGGGTATGATAAAAGAAACATTAAACATTGGTTCTAGAAACCCTATTTTTTGAATGTGCAACCAAGGCAAATACTAAAGGCAGCAGTAAAAGAATAATTTTCCATTCAAACAAAAGGTATACCCTGCCCATCAATATGAACTGAATAGCGATGTTGAAAACTTTCATTGCTATAAACAGCAAGATATAGTCTTTATTCCTTAAAGTATATGCTGTAAACCAAAAGGCCAATGATAGGAAAAACGCCAATATCGCACATACTAGTAGTGCCAAAACTGGACCAAAGAACAGCAATACATTTGCAGGGAATGCCATAGTCAGAGCAATTCCTGCCTCTTGATAAACATTGAATAATTGTTGAGGCATAACCAGCCCCATGAGATATGACATTCCCGTATTTTCAGGTTGAACTCCGATGCCAAAAAAATTACCAAAAATATTCGACACATCAACTTCAGCTGAGTTCGCAGTATTTGTTAGAGACCACCAAAGCTGACTTTGCGCTGCAATACGCGTTTTCAGGGATTCAAATGCGAGCGAACTATCTCCAGAAAGAGAGAAATAGCTAGTCCAAACTAAAGTAACAAAAGCAATACCTAAGACTGAAAATAACAATATACTTCTTAATGAAAATAATTTTTTGCTAATTTTTTTGTTCGATGCAATGAGAAAACATACACTGAAGAAAAGAAGCATCTGGAAAATTCCCGTGAATTTTTCGCCAACAAGAACTTGCGAAATGACGCCAAAAAGGAATATTCCAAGGGTAAATTTACTTTTAGTTTTGGCATATATACAGCCAAGAATAAATACTGATTGTTCCACAAACAATCGCACATTATTGCCCCAAGATGGAGCAACATTATTCCAGTAGTAAAACCTGTCCTGGCCGTAATCGCTTGGCCTGCCAAATTTAATAAAGAAAAATATCACGACTAGGGTAGCAAAAAGAACTAAGACTGGATATATCCTTTCTATAATAGCATTCACTACAAATGAGGTATTTAAATTAACAACTATACGCTCGTTCATGAAAATAAAAAAATTGGATGCAACCAAAAAGGTTATTACTGCCAAACTAACATTTATAGCCGTTGCACCATTTATCGTAGATATTTCTCCGAGTTCAGGTATAAATACACCGGTTTCAAGAATCAAGCCACTAATCGCTGTTGTTAAAATAGACCATAAAAAGAAGCTGCCAATTATAAAGAAATCTTCTTTTTTAATTAACAGGTAAAAAAGTACAATTATATAACCTAGTACGACAATCAGATTAAGTATATACGAACCATGAAAGATATAGCTTGTTAAGAAAACAGATATCCAGCACCACAACATTAGCATTTAGTGGTCCTTTAATGCGCGAATTATTTGTGAGCTGACTTTTTCAACAAATTCAGCACCTGGATAATTCGTGTAATTTATCGTTAGTGGAAAACAAAGAGAGTCATAAGCACCGACAAATCGAATGTTGTATTCATTATAATTTGCAGACTGATTGTCATCAATATGTTTAACAGCATTTACGATATCACCGTAGCCTTTACACTGATGCACAAGAGGATGCCTCATATAAAATACATCACCGAAAACGGCAACTGGTTTATTCATCAGTACAGCCTCATAACCCACCGTACTGGTTAATGTGAATACACCTAATGATTTATTTATTAATTCTTTAGAATTCAGTTTCGGATTAGCGAGTTTAACGTTAGGAAGTTTTAGGATTTTTTTATAGAACTCAATACCTTCATATCCAGTCGCGGAAATATGATCTTTTACAACCAAAAATGTCCCATGTGGTAAACTGAAAGCTAAATTGCGGATGAGGTTATATTCATCGTAAAATTTTGCAAGAATAGATGTAGATGATTCGGGATGGTAATGCAATGGATATAGATAAAAGGGTTGCGATGTAAGATCTTCATCGAAGAAATCTTTTATCCTTTTCACGCAAAACCAACGTTTTACCTCTCTATAATTCATGTGAAAACTTTTCAGCAATGGGTTTCCTACTTGGAACAAGACATTTTTACCGACAATGGTTTGCCTTATAGTTTCAGTAATAAAAGTAAAATCCCGTTTCTTTAAAATTTTGCTCACAAAATTAACAGAAGAAAGCCCGTTATTATTCATATAATCAGGTTGGATATGCTGAATATTAGCAATATATTCACTAATTTCTTCATGCTTCTCCTGACTGAGTTCAGGCATTGTATCTATCGTTTTTAATATTGTTTTAGATAAGCGATCGTCCAAAGATGAAAATAAGGATCGCCCTGGCAAACGACTCGCTGTTAAGCCTAAATATTTCACACCGTATTTTTCTGCAACTTGATTCGCAGTATATGCCAATCCATTTGAAACATTTTCATAAAACACGAAATCAAACCTTTGTTTACTGAAAATGCTTTCAAAAAAGCAATATAAATTCTTAGAAACGCGCCCCCAAAAATTACTCTCGGAAGAATAAACTGAATGATAATAGTTATCACGATCATAATCAGAATGTATATTCCACTTATCATACTGACTTAGCAATGAAATATCTTTATCTGTACTAGTATATTCTTCGAAGCAAATAATTTCACATTTCACTTCATGAAGTTTATATTTCCTAATGGAAAAATAGCTATCGGTAATTATAGTAATGTCGACATTTTTATTTATTAATTCAATCGCCAACCTTTTAAATACTGGGGAGAAAATTGCATTATTAATTAAGATGACACCCTTCACCATTGAACTCCTTCACAAATAGAATATACTTAATTATTAAGATAAATAGATTAGAACCAATTAAGGCTATTAATATCGCAAGCATACCGCTATCAGGCAGCATTTTAACACCGGAGAATGAAATAATTATAAATAATAGCAATGCAATCGCATTTATACAGATAATTGAAGTGTCTTTCTTCTTGGAGTATAAAACATAGTGATAAGGCATTGACACATTTAAAATTGATGTTGCAATAACTATTAATATATACCACAGGAAATAATTAGCATATTCAACTTTACCTGTTAATGTAATCATTAAATAACAGGCTGGAATAGATAGTATGTAAAGCCCAAAATTATACAAGAAAATTTTCTTTTTGAATCTTACAAAAGCTTTTTTTGCTTCGATTACATTATTAGCTTGAATCGCTTTAACAAGTGAAGGGTAGTATCTTGTCACGACCAATACATCAATAATCGCTTGAACGGCAGCCGCTACTCCAAAAAAGAAGACATATACACCTAAGTTTGGTGACGTAATAAAGTGAACTGCAATGACTTTATCTAAATAGTTAATTACTCGAAGACATAGAGTACCGAGAAAAAAAAGGAATGAAGTTTTTACCCCTCTTTTTAACCATTGGACATCTAACTTGAAATCAGAAATTGAAACAGATTCGAATTTTACAATAGAGATTACTCCTACAGCTACGGATATTGCTGAAAAGACTAACCATATATAGAATATTTGTTCTAATTTGATGAAATGAAAATAAAGTAGTGGCACACATAAATAACACCATATGCCTGACCGAATAAACAATATAAAATTAGCAATCGTAATTCTTTCTTTGATAATTAATACGCGATAACACTCTTGTGAAAGATGTTCTGTGATCGTTAAGACAAACAACAATCCACCGACTCCAGTGATTGCGGATAAAGTTAATAACCCCAGCCAGATTGCAGCAAGCAATAAGTAACTAAAAGCAAAAAAAACAAACTGATTAAACAGTATTTCACCTATATTTTTAATTACTTTGGGATCTAATATTTCTCGAGTTGAAAAAATATAGAAATCCAAACCAACAAAATAAAGTGAAACAACTATTATACTGACATATAATCCATAATCACCGACATCTTTAACTGTTAAGAACCTAGCGATAGCCATCATTAACAAAAACTTGCCGCCAAGCGCAGCTATTCTTAATGACAAATCAAATAAATACGTTGGAACTTTTATTTTTAACAAAATTACACCATCCTAAGAACTCTTAGCCCTCCTTGGCTAATATTTTAACTAAAATGTTCTTTTTTAAGTGGAGTGCCTTTATTTAGATCCCGGGTAGCAAATTTATCAATTACATCATGATAATTTTTAGGCGCAAGCCCATATCCGGGACGAATGCTTTTGACGTTTTCAGCCGTTAGCTTTTCACCTTTTTTGACATCCTTAACTATATAGAGTGAACGACGGAACTTAACATTTCCTTTTTCACTTTCTTTACGTTCATAATTTACATAGCCTAAAGCTTTCCACGCTATTTTTGCATCCCTACACAAGGCAATTAACTCGGCAGGTTCAAGCGAGAAACTGTCATCTGGCCCCCCACCATTCCGATCCAGTGTAACGTGTTTTTCAATAACGTTAGCACCAAGGACAACTGATGCAACTGCAGTCGTATTATCGATTGTGTGATCTGACAGCCCAGTAATGACCCCAAAACGCTCAGCCATATCTGGAATAGTCGCCAGATTATAATCTTCTGCTGGTGCCGGGTAACCACTCACGCAATGCAGAACGACAAGTTCCTTACAACCACCGTCACGTGCTGCAGTAATAGCCTCCTGAATCTCCTGCTCGTCAGCCATGCCCGTTGAAATAATCATCGGCTTGCCTGTTTTTGCAACATATTTTATTAATGGCAGATCGATAGCTTCAAATGAAGCGATTTTATAGGCAGGGGCTCCGAGTTCCTCCAGAAGATCTACAGCTGTATAATCGAAAGGACTACTGAAAATAGTGATTCCGAGTTCTTTAGCTTTGTCAAACAGAGGCTTATGCCATTCCCAGGGCATTTGTGCCCCTTTGTATAAATTATAAAGCGTTTGCCCATCCCATAGGCCGCCATGAATCTGAAAATCTTCAGTATCACAATCAATGGTGATGGTGTCTGCACGGTATGTTTGTAATTTTATGGCATCTGCACCTGCAGCTTTCGCTTCTTCCATAATCTTGAATGCACGGTTGATGTCGCCATTATGGTTCGCCGAAAGCTCAGCAATAATATAAGGAGGATGATCTTTACCAATTTTACGACCATCAATAGTAATAAATTTGTTCATTATTTTTTCTCGCTGATATATTCGCTGGGTGAAAATTTATAAAATCCGATACGCTCAAATAACTGATGCGATGTATGGTTTTCAGGTAAAACCGTTGCCAGTATGCTTATACCTTTATGCAACATTAAGGCGCGTTTGATAGCTGCACTCGCAATGCCTTTACCGTGACATGCTGATGTCAGAAAAATCGATATTTCATATTTTGCAAAGCCATGCTCAACAGGATCTAATCGAATGACACCACATGCCCCTGCATTTTCAATAACGTAAAAAAATGCATTGTCGGCATTTAACTTTCGTTTCATCCATTCGACGTGATTCTCGTATGCAGGAATTTCAGGATTTCGAGCATATTTGCGCGTTTGCGGCTCACATTGAAGTTGATATACAAAATCGATATCGTCAAATGTAGCCTGACGCAGAGTCACATTAGTGCCATCTTTGGCTGACATTATTACTATTTCCTGGATATCTCTGTTAAGCCCCTGTCCATCACATATGTTCATAGCAAGGAGGCGCTGCTCGTGATAATGCGCGATCAAATGATTCAGAGCCTCGCTCAACTCTGCAGCATTAAAATTATCCGCATATAGCACAATCGCACCAGCGCTAGACAGATTGTTTGCGATGGTTTTTTGATTATCCGCAATGACTACGTTTACCGCAGGTAAACCCATAGTACATCGTTCCCACGTCGTTCCCCCCATAGCGCCGATTGCGAAATCGTGTTCCAGCATCAGTTCTGCCATATTTGACACATTAACGAGAACGTCGACGTCGTATTTCGATTTATTCGCAAGAGAGATAATTTCAGAACGGTGTGGACAAGCAGAGCCCAATACAACAGTGATTTTTTCTATGTTTTTAAAGTTTGACTGCTCAAGGAATACCAGCATTTTTCCAGCAACATTATGTGCATCCACCCCACCCATTGTTAATAATAGTTTTTTCGGTGCAGTAATGTTGGCTTTACGAACAATTGATTGTTTTCTTAATTGCGAAAATGCAGGGTTTAGCAACGCATATTTTGCGCCAGCGAGAACTTTACCTTCTCTTTTATTGAATTGGGCATATTCTCTGGCGCTGCGCATATAGGTTTGATCAATCAGTAAATCACAACAATGCGGCCGGTTGCAGAGATCATCGATCACCACTAAATGTGAATCAGGAAAACGTGCTTTCACAATCGCTTCCCATTCGTAATCAAGAGAATAGTGATCGACAATGATGATGTCTGGATCAGAACAGTTTTCTACTATTAAATCGATAAATTTCTCAGCATCATCGTATTGACTTCCATTAAGCCATGATTTTTCATCGCTGATGTAAGTACTCGATTTATCGGCAGCTGCGATAACTTCGACAGGAAAACCTTCCTGTTTTATTTTATCCAGAATATTACCAGGGTGGTCTTTTGATATAAATGAACAACGAGCTCCTGCTTTTTCTAAGACTTTCGCAAGATTTAGACAACGGATAATATGACCAGAACCGATCGATAGCGATGAATCAGCCCGCAGAAACACGTTCATTTTTAAACTCCATGGCTTTAAACAACCACTCAGCTACGCGCCAGTCTTCTGGAGTATCAATATCCTGGACACGTTCACGCGGAAGTTCAATCGAGTAGGAATCTGCGCTAAAAATCGGCTTTTCGTTCAACCAAGCTGAGGATGTCCCCCAATAAAATTGCCCGGCATCGTGCCACGACTCTTCAAGATCCTGTGACCGGACATGGAACATCTCAGGTGAAAACATACTTATACGCTGTTCATCACTGACTTTAAGTGCTCGTTGAATGGGATAAGGAAACCTTGAAACTGTGAAAGCATAATCGCCTTGCTGGCTTTGGAGAGTTCCTAATCCCTGAATAATATCTTCAGCGCGGATAAAAGGAGCTGTAGCATAAATACAGCAAACATAATCAACCGCGCAGTCGTGACTAATGAGCCAATCAGTCGCGTGGCGAATCACAGGAATAGTACCTGCATAATCATTTGAGAGTTCTTCCGGGCGCATAAATGGCGCTTCTGCACCATATTGACGCGCAACTTCAGCTATCTCCGCATCATCTGTTGAGACAATGATTCGGTCAAAGACGCCGCTCTTTTGAGCGGCTTCAATGGACCAGGCAATCATTGGTTTCCCACAAAAATTTTTAATGTTTTTTCGTGGAATACGCTTACTGCCACCACGCGCAGGAATGATTGCCACATTCATTTAAAAAAACTCCCGAATGCACTGAATAACGTAGTCTTGCTCTTCATCTGTCAGCGTTGAGTACATAGGGATACTTAGCGCGCGAGAGTAATAGTCTTCAGCGACGGGATAATCACCAGATTTATGACCTAACTGCTCATAATAAGGCTGAGTATGAACGGGGATATAGTGGACGTTAACCCCAATGCCTTTATCACGCAGATAATCAAACAGTGGTTTACGTTGCGCAGGCTCGTTCACCGTCAGTGGGTAAAGATGCAAAGCACTGTACCCACTCTCTGACTGCTGAGGTATTGAAACTGGAACACCGTCAAAGGCCGTGTGATAACGTTTTGCCAGCTCATGACGACGTGCCACAAAACCATCAATGCGCTTCAACTGACTCACACCCAGTGCAGCCTGTAGTTCGGTCATGCGATAGTTTAATCCGAGATCTACCTGCTGATAGTACCAACCACCTTCCGATAGTTTGGTCATTTTCTCGTTGTCGCGGGTAATCCCGTGGCTGCGGAAAAGTTGCATACTCTCGGCCAGCGCATCGTTGTTTGTCAGCGCCATACCACCTTCAGCAGTTGTGATGATCTTAACCGGGTGGAAGCTCAAAACGGTAATGTCGGCAAAACGCGAGTTGCCAATTTTAGCTCCCTGATAATTACCACCGATCGCATGCGACGCATCTTCGATAATGGCGAACCCATACTCTTTAGACAGTTTATGGATCGCTTCCATATCACATGATTGACCCGCGAACGCTACTGGCACCACGATTTTAGGCAATTTGCCTTCTGCTTTAGCCGCAATGAGTTTAGCTTCCAGAGCGGAAACACTCATGTTGTAAGTTTGCGGATCAATATCAACAAAGCTTACATTGGCATCACAATAAAGCGCACAGTTTGCCGAAGCCACAAAGGTATTAGGCGAAGTCCAAAGCCAGTCGCCTTTTTTCAACCCCAGCGCTAAGCATGCAATATGAAGTGCAGACGTTGCGCTATTAACCGCTACAGCATGTTTAACGCCAACATAGTCAGCAATGGCCTGCTCGAACTGTGGAACACATGGCCCCTGAGTCAAGAAATCAGACTTCAGTACGTCCACCACTGCACTGATATCTTCTTCTGAGATATCCTGCCGTCCGTAGGGGATAAATTTCATTAGATATTGCCTACTTTTTCACGGTTATCATCAATCCATTGACGCAGTTCTTCAATGCTCATCCACTCGGTATTGCTGTCGCTTTCGTAAACGAACCCTTCTGGTACACGTTTACCATCTTTAATACGTTCAGGAGAATCGCACCAGTTATGGATTGCAGGAAGGATTTTGAAGTGTTCCGGATATTCATAGGTGTAATGCGCATCTTCTGCACTGATCATTTGTTCATGCAGTTTTTCACCCGGACGAATACCGATTACTTTCTGAGTTGCGTCAGGAGCAACAGCCGTTGCAACATCAGTTACTTTCATTGATGGGATTTTCTTAACATAGATCTCGCCACCTTCCATGTCATTGAAGGCGTGCCAAACCAGTTCCACACCCTGTTCCAGGGTAATCATGAAACGGGTCATGCGGTCATCGGTAATTGGCAGTTCGCCCTTGTCTTTGATAGACAGGAAGAATGGAATTACGGAACCACGGGATCCCATAACGTTCCCGTAACGCACAACGGCGAAGCGGGTCTTGGTTGCACCGGAGTAGGAATTACCTGCCACAAACAATTTATCGGATGCCAGTTTAGTTGCGCCATACAGGTTTGCTGGGCTGCTTGCTTTGTCAGTAGACAGTGCAACGACACGCTCGATACCTTTATCAATACATGCATCAATAACATTCATCGCACCGTTGATGTTGGTTTTCACACACTCAAACGGGTTGTATTCTGCGGTAGGAACGATTTTTGTTGCTGCTGCATGCACCACGAAATCAACCCCATCTAACGCGCGGTACAAACGATCTTTATCGCGGACATCACCGATGAAAAAGCGGATGCGGCTTTCATCTTTGAAATGCTTTGCCATTTCCCATTGTTTCATTTCATCACGTGAATAAATGATAATTTTTTTAGGATTATATTTTTCAAGCGTCATGCGGACGAATTTATTGCCGAATGAACCTGTGCCGCCAGTTACCAGAATCGTTTTATTATCAAACATGTTTTTCACCAGAAAATATCAACTTATTGAATGCTACAATTGAAGAGATTGTAACCCAACCCTGCAAGGGTTTTTCCCACGCTACCGCCCCTGGCTTAACAGCTACCAGTGCACTGAATGAAGGTTAAATGTTCCATATGCTGAAGTCTTACACCGGACTCTACTGGTGCTGGACAACCACAAAAAACTGGCGTTAATTGTCGTCCTAAACGACCTCAGAAACAAGCACAAATCGTTACAAATCTGACCAGATTTAAATCAGATAAATCCATGTTATCATTAGAATGGCTTTGTTGAATAAATCGAACTTTTGCTGAGTTGAAGGATCAGATCACGCATCCTCCCGACTGGATTTGCCCCTATATTTCCAGACACCTGTTATCACTTAATGGAGTGACCCCGAGCCCGTAGACAAATCTGCCCTATAGTTTGAGCATAGGAGGAGTCTATGGGCACATCACGTTTTACCCCTGAATTTAAGGAAGAGGCCGTCCGCCAGATCACCGAGTGTACTGCACCCATTTTGTTGGACGATGAAATGGAATAGTCCCTGATATGTCAAAGCCAAAATACCCCTTCGAAAAGCGCCTTGAAGTCGTGAATCACTACTTCACAACTGATGATGGTTACAGGATCATCTCTGCACGTTTTGGTGTACCCCGAACCCAGGTCAGGACGTGGGTTGCCCTCTATGAAAAACATGGAGAAAAAGGTTTAATTCCCAAACCTAAAGGCGTTAGTGCTGATCCAGAGTTGCGCATTAAGGTCGTGAAAGCCGTGACCGAGCAGCAGATGTCCCTCAATCAGGCTGCTGCTCACTTTATGCTTGCTGGTAGTGGTTCTGTAGCCAAGTGGCTGAAAGTCTATGAGGAGCACGGAGAAGCTGGTTTACGCGCACTCAAGATCGGCACCAAAAGAAACATTACAATGTCAGTTGATCCAGAAAAAGCGGCGTTAGCATTGGAGCTGTCGAAAGACCGACGTATCGAAGATCTTGAAAGACAAGTTCGATTCCTTGAAATGCGGCTTACGTATCTAAAAAAGCTGAAAGCCTTAGCTCATCCCGCGAAAAAGTGAAAGTACTCAACGAGCTAAGGCAGTTTTACCCTCTTGATGAGCTTCTCAAGGCAGCGGAGATACCGCGCAGTACGTTTTATTACCATCTAAAGGCTCTCAGCAAGCCTGATAAGTATGCGGATGTTAAAAAGCGTATTGGTGAGATTTATCACGAGAATAAAGGTCGATACGGATACCGCAGGGTAACGTTGTCTCTCCATCGAGACGGGGAACGGATTAACCATAAAGCTGTTCAGCGCCTGATGGGAACCCTCTCGCTTAAGGCAGCGATTAAGGTCAAGCGATACAGCTCCTACAGAGGAGAGATAGGGCAAACCGCCCCCAATGTTCTCCAAAGGGATTTCAAGGCTACACGGCCAAACGAGAAGTGGGTTACCGATGTTACTGAATTTGCAGTCAATGGGCGCAAGCTGTATTTGTCTCCAGTAATAGATCTCTTCAACAACGAAGTTATTTCTTATAGCCTGTCGGAAAGACCTGTGATGAACATGGTCGAGAATATGCTCGATCAGGCATTCAAAAAGCTTAAGCCTCACGAGCATCCTATTCTGCACTCTGACCAGGGATGGCAGTATCGTATGAGAAGGTATCAAAACATCCTTAAAGAACAAGGTATTACACAGAGCATGTCAAGAAAAGGGAATTGTCTGGATAATGCAGTCGTGGAATGTTTCTTTGGAACCTTAAAGTCGGAGTGTTTTTATCTTGACGAGTTCAGTAATATAAGCGAACTGAAGGATGCTGTTACGGAATATATTGAGTACTACAACAGCAGAAGAATTAGCCTGAAATTAAAAGGTCTGAGTCCAATTGAATATCGAACCCAGACCTATGTGCCTCGTGTTTAACTGTCCAACTTTTTGGGGTCAGTACAGAGCGGGGCTATTCTATTGCTGAAGTATCTGAACGGCTCGGCGTGTCGGCGCACAGCCTATATAAATGGCTCCGGGCTGTTAAGCCTGACAACAGTGGACAGCAGGCACAGGATTTACTGGATGCCAGAACAGAAATTCTCAGGCTGAAAGCACAGCTTAAACGGTAAGCGACTCGTCAGAACCGTATTGATATTTACTGAGAGCTCAGATCAACTTTCCAGGGCAACAGATCGCGTACCCGGTTTGCCGGCCAGTCCTGGATATGTTCAATGACGTAACGCAGCCACTTTTCTGGCTCCACATTGTTCAGACGGCATGTGCCGATCAGCGAGTACAACACCGCCGCATGTTCACCACCGCTGTCGGAACCCGCGAACATCCAGTTTTTCCGGCCTACGGCCACTCCCCGTAAGGCGTTCTCTGCGATGTTGTTGTCGATTTCCACCCAGCCATTACTGCAGTACACGTTCAGTGCATCCCACTGTTTCAGCAGGTATGCGAACGCTTTTGCCGTATCTGAGTGACGCGACAGTGTTTTCATCTGTTGCTGTATCCAGTCATACAGTGACTGCATCAGTGGCGCGGCTCTGGCTTTTCTTGCCGCCAGACGCTGTTCTGCTGAACAGCCCCGGACCTCTGCCTCGATGGCATACAGTTCACCGATACGCTGCAGGGCTTCCGTGGTGATGTAGGTGGGCGCTCTTGCATGCACATCGTGGATTTTTCTCCGGGCATGAGCCATACACGCGGCTTCCGTTATTCTGCCGGATTCGTATAACGCCCGGTAACCACCGTAAGCATCGGCCTGAAGCACACCGCTGTAACCGGCCAGGTGATTTTGTGGATGGATACCTTTCCGGTCCGGACTGTACGCGAACCAGACCGCCGGGGGCATCTGTGAACCGGCGTTACGGTCATCACGGACGTAGACCCACAGCCGGGCTGTCCGGGTTTTACCGCTGCCCGGCTCCTGGACCGGGACGGGGATATCATCAGCATGGACTTTACCGGGCATCAGCACATACTGGCGCAGGACGTCATACAGCGGCTCCAGCAGTTCAGCAACAGCACCTGTCCAGCGCCCCAGTGTGGCACGGCTCAGCTCCACTCCCTGACGACGGTATATTTCTGACTGGCGGTATAACGGCAGATGGTCTGCATATTTCCCGGTGACAACATGGGCCAGAAGCCCCGCTCCGGCATAACTGCGTGCAATGGGTTTTGAAGGTACTGGTGCCTGCACGATATGGTCGCACCGGCAACAGGCCTGTTTCGGACGTTGTGTTTCGATAACCTTAAAGGCGCTGCTGATAAGCTCCAGTTGCTCTGACACATCACATCCCAGAGAACTGAGTTCACCACCACAGGCAGGACAGCATTCCTCTTCCGGCCGGATAACCCGGGTTTCACGGGGAAGTGAGGCCGGTAACGGTTTACGGGCTGAAGACTGGCGCAGGGCGGATGGCAGTACCGGGTCATATTGCTCACCCAGCGTTTCCGCCATTTCTTCCTGAAGTGCGCTGATTCGCTCCTGTGCTTCCTGTATCTGCCGTTCGGTTTTTGCACGAAGTTTTTCTGAGCTTTTACCGAACTGCATACGTTGCAGTTTCGCAACCAGCGCCTTCAGTCGGTTGATTTCGGAAGCATAAGCCGCCACCCGCTGTGAGAGCAGGCGGTTGTATTTCGCCATCTGTCGGATGGTGTCCTGTTGCGTCTGCAACAGTGCCCGCAGGCGGGCGTTCTCATGAGCAAGTGAGGTGTCCATATCCTCACTTTACAACGGGTTATATGCGGATTCCAGCGCGTTCCGTTCGTTTCGGGTGCTTCCAGTTGATACCTTCAAGAAGCATGGATAACTGAGCCGGAGTAAGGTGCACCTTGCCGTCACGGGTGACTGGCCAGACGAAGCGGCCCCGCTCCAGGCGTTTGGTGAAGAGGCACAGTCCGTCACTGTCAGCCCACAACACTTTTATCTGGTCACCCCGGCGTCCGCGGAAGATGAACAGGTGTCCGGAGAACGGGTCATCCTTCAGGACGTTCTGAACTTTTGATGCCAGGCCGTTAAAGCCATTTCGCATATCGGTGATACCTGCAACCAGCCAGATACGCGAACCTGCAGGGAGAGATATCATCAGTGGCTGCTCCCTTTTATTTCGCGGATAAGTGTCTGTAATAACGCCGGCGTCAGTTTACCTTTAAGCCTGAGAGTTCCGGCCGGCAGAACCAGCTCACAACACAGACTGTCGGACGGTGTATTTATCTGCTCTGGTTCCTGTGCGGGGGCCGGGATTTTATTATCCGGCTCCGGCGTTAACGTCACGGGAAGCAGTGCCGGCATATTTTTTCCGGAAGGCAGCAGGCCACCTTTCCGGTATTGATGGCGCCAGTTGAAGAGCAGGTTATCGTTGATTCCGTTTTCCCGGGCGATCTGCGCCACACAGGCTCCGGGCTGCAGTGACTGCTCCACTAAGGCGATTTTAAACTCATAAGGGAAGTTGGGCCGCCGGGGACGTTTTTTTACCACGGGGGCTTCGGATATAACGGTGCTTTCAGGACGTACGACTGGTACCGTGGAAAATTGTCCGTAAAGGCAGGCATCAAGTTCCTGCTCCGACATGCCTGCGGGCAAAGGCCACGAAAGGCCAGCTCTCCGAAAGCGCACGAACATACTACAAACTGTTGATTTTGGTACACCCAGGCGACGCCCGGCCACAACCCGGGGTAAATGTTCTTCAAAGTGAAGACGTAAAGCTTCAGTGATCCAGGTCCGGTGTTTCATACGATAGTGTCCATTAAAAATGATGGACATTATTTTTGTAGAGCCGGAGGAAACAGACCAGACGGTTTAAATGAGCCGGTTACCCAGCTGGCGCCCATTCTTAAAATCATGTGCATTACCGATACTGGCGACCAGCGCACAGGCCGTTGTGGGGCCAACGCCCTTCAATTCCATCAGCCGCTGACTGCGATGATCTGTTTTGGCCATGCGGGACAAAATTCGGTCATATTCAGCGATGTTATCTTCAATGCGAGCAACGTGCTCCAGCAAATCATCAACACATTGCTGAACCTGAAGTGGTAAAGAATTCTTCTGCTCAAAAACTATGTGGCGCAGGGCATCTGTACTTTGTGGGGCGATAACGCCGAATTCAGATATCAACCCCCGGAGACGATTATATGTTGCTGTTTTCTCTTCGATAAAACCCTGTCGGGTACGATGCAGACACTGCATTGCCTGCTGGCTCTCATCCTTAACCGGCACAAACCGCATATGTGGGCGACGAACCGCCTCGCAGATAGCCTGAGCATCAGCTGCATCATTTTTCCCTGATTTACCAGCCATGCGGTAAGGCGATACAAATTTAGCGGCCATCAGACGCGGCTCATGACCATACTGCCGAAACAGTCTTGCCCAGTAATGAGCCCCGGAGCACGCCTCCATCCCGATAACACAGGGCGGCAAACCAGCAATCAGCCCGGGAAGAGCTGCGCGGGTTACTCTGGATTTAACCAGAACGGTTTTGCCATTCTGGTCAACGCAATGAACAGCGAACACATTTTTAGCAAGATCGATACCGACAGTAGTAATGGTCATAACGAATCCCTCCGGGGTTGTGTTTACCCCATGATTGCACAAGAGTTAATCAGGCGCATAATCAGGGGAAGTCCCTTCCATTCGTTAAGGTCGTTTTTTGACCTTTCTACTTTAGCTGGCCTCAGCCGACGAAACTTACCGGAGGCCGGTATTCTGTTGTTTTTCCAGATGTAATCGCCTGTCAGATTGATATGCTCCCAGCCTAACGGCGACAAATGTGACAGCAGTTGCTCGTTGATCTTCACCCCTTTACGCTTCAGGGCATCGACCGCTCTTTCCATATACACTGTATTCCACAGCGAGATAGTTGCTGTCAGCAGCGTCAGTCCACTGGCGCGGTAGCTCTGATTTTCCGGTTTACGATCCCTGATTTCAGTAAGCGTCATCTCAGTACCGTCTGTTGAAATTTCCGGTGATTGACGATGATAGAGTCCTCTTATAAACGTTAATGGACTCTATCAATGTCAGATTCTCTTCGTCCCCGCAGGGTTCGTGCGTCTTACTCCATGGACTTTAAACTGGAACTTGTCGAAAAATCTTATCAGCCTGGAGCCTGCGTGGCCCAACTGGCCAGAGAACACGGGATTAATGACAATCTGTTGTTTACATGGCGCCAGCGCTACAGCCACCTTTTGCCCGATGAAATACAACGTTCAGTCAGTAAACCTGATGCTGTCATCCCTGTTGTGGTATCTGACATGTCCCTGTCACATCATGCAGAACCACACTATGAACCATCCGGTTCCGCTTACGGTGAGGTGATGACCTGCGAAGTGGCTGTCGGGAGCGCCAGTCTGCGCCTGACAGGGAACTTATCTCCCGCTATCCTGAAAACACTGCTTCGCGAACTGACCGGGAGGGGACGATGATCTCCCTCCCGTCTGGCACCCGTATCTGGCTGGTCGCCGGCGCCACCGACATGCGTAAATCCTTCAACGGTCTGGGCGAGCAGATACAGCACGTACTGGATGAGAACCCCTTCTCCGGCCACCTGTTCATCTTCCGTGGCCGCCGGGGTGATACCGTCAAAATTCTCTGGGCAGATGCGGATGGACTGTGCCTCTTCACCAAACGCCTTGAGGAAGGGCAGTTCATCTGGCCCGCCGTGCGCGACGGCAAGGTGGCCATTAGTCGCTCGCAACTGGCCATGCTCCTCGATAAGCTGGACTGGCGTCAGCCCAAAACACCCCGTCTTAACTCACTGACAATGTTGTAAAAAAAGCATGGCCGCATTATAAATGGGTCATGAGTCAGGACTATCTCGCCCGTATCACCGCGCTGGAAGAAGAACTTCGCCGGAAAGACAGCCAGCTCAGTCTCGTTGCCGAGACTGAGGCCTTCCTGCGCTCTGCGCTGACCCGCGCTGAAGAAAAGATCGAGGAAGACGAACGGGAGATAGAACACCTGAGGTCTCAGATAGAAAAACTGCGCCGTATGATGTTCGGCACCCGTTCTGAAAAACTGCGCCGCGAGGTGGCACAGGCCGAAGCGCTGCTGAAACAGCGCGAACAGGCGAGCGATCGTTACAGTGGGCGGGAAGACGACCCGCAGGTTCCCCGCCAGCTCCGTCAGTCCCGGCACCGTCGTCCGCTTCCGGAACATCTTCCCCGTGAGATACTCCGGCTGGAGCCGGAAGAAACCTGCTGCCCGGCATGTGGCGGTGAAATGGCGTACCTCAGCGAAGTCAGCGCGGAGCAGCTGGAGCTGGTTGCCAGCGCCCTGAAAGTGATCCGCACAGTGCGGGTAAAAAAAGCCTGCACAAAATGTGACGGTATCGTGGAAGCTCCCGCGCCGTCACGTCCTGTCGAGCGGGGTATCGCCGGACCGGGTCTGCTGGCCCGTGTGTTAACAGCCAAATACTGTGAACATCTGCCGCTGTACCGCCAGACGGAAATCCTTGCCCGCCAGGGGGTGGAGCTGAGCCGCGCACTGCTCTCCAACTGGGTGGATACGTGCTGCCGTTTAATGGCGCCGCTGGACGAAGCCCTTTATCACTACGTGATGAACTGCCGCAAACTGCATACAGATGATACTCCAGTGCCGGTGCTGGCGCCGGGCAGGAAAAAGACGAAAACCGGGCGTATCTGGACGTATGTCCGGGATGACCGGAATGCCGGTTCGTCAGATCCTCCGGCAGCGTGGTTCGCGTACTCACCGGACCGGCAGGGAAAACACCCGGAGCTGCACCTTCGCTCCTTCCGTGGCGTCCTGCAGGCAGATGCCTTCGCGGGGTATGACCGGCTGTTCAGTACATCGCGAGAAGGCGGCGTGCTGACAGAGGCGGCATGCTGGGCGCATGCCCGCCGAAAAATCCACGACGTGTACATCAGCAGCCAGAGCGCCACGGCGGAGGAAGCGCTGAAACGCATCGGCGAACTGTACGCCATCGAAGCGGAAATACGCGGCATGCCGGAGACAGAGCGTCTGGCGGCCAGACAGTCGCGGAGTGCGCCGCTGCTGGCGTCACTGCATGAGTGGATGGTGGAGAAAAGTGCGACACTGTCGAAAAAATCCCGGCTGGGAGAGGCGTTCACGTATGCCCTGAACCAGTGGGATGCCCTGTGTTACTACTGCCGTGACGGTCTGGCGGAACCCGACAATAACGCCGCGGAGCGGGCGCTTCGCGCCGTCTGCCTGGGAAAGAAAAACTACATCTTCTTCGGGAGCGATCATGGTGGCGAACGTGGTGCACTGCTGTACGGACTGATCGGAACGTGCCGTCTGAACGGTATCGATCCAGAAGCGTATCTGCGCCACATCCTGAGCGTTCTGCCTGAGTGGCCTTCCAACAGGGTTGGTGAACTTCTGCCGTGGAACGTGGCTATACCTGCCTGACCAGTGTCAATACGGCGTCCGGTTAACGCTTACGCAGATTCTCCGTTCCGGATGCTCTAAAACGCTGTCAGAGGGATGATAAGGCAAAAAAAAGAACCCCGAAGGGTTCTCTTTTTCGCCTCAGTCAGCGATTCGCAGTCGCTGCTGCTGCCCGAAACATGTACCGAAGTTCACGTTGTCGTTACTATAGCGAAGTAATGTTACCCCTGGGGTGATTCTACGTCAACGTGAGCCGGTAGTTCTTGCAACCTGCAATATGGATTAAGTCTATGGCTGAAGTGCTGACTGCTTTCATAAAAGCGCCGCGTATAACTCAGGTGCTGACCATCGTTCTGTGCCTAATCTTGCTGGCGCTACTGGTCACTCCGCACCTGTTCTAAGTGTAGAACCACCTAATAAAAAAGCCGCTTATGCGGCTTTTTTTATTCGGTATCAATGTACGGCAAAGTCACTTTTGACTGTAACAGGCACCACATGGGAGAGGTCGATCTCCTTGCGGGCGCGGCTAAGGTCATAGGTCGCCTGCATTGCCAGCCAGAGTCGAGCTGCGATTCCTAAACCTGCCTCAAGTTTAAGAGCCATTTCAGGACTGATTGCCGCTTTACCTGCCGAGACTTTACTCAGCGCAGAAGGGGAAACATCGAGGTTACGGGCAAGGGCTCGTAAGCTGATTTCGTTATCCTCCAGGTATTCGGTAATCAATCCCCCTGGGTGTGGTGGGTTGAGCATCGTCATTAGTGGTAGTCCTCCAGATTCAGTATGTAGGCATCACCATCTGTAAACTCAAAGGTGATTCGCCAGTTCGCCCGAACGGTGATCGCATAAAGATTCTTCTTATCGCCTTTCAGGGGGTGAAATTTAAATCCCGGATAGGCGCGGAAATCTTCTGTTGTCGTCGCTTCGTCTAACATCAGGAGGCGAAGTTTTATTCTCTCCACATCCTTTGCCTGTACTCCGCTCGGATCGTCGTTCTCAAAGAGCTTTTGTAACCCTTTGTGCTTGAAACTTTTTATCATTATTGATTCCCTGTTTCTCAACGGGAAACATTATACCACGCGTTTCTCTTAGCGAAACACTTTTCTGCAAATAAATTGTGTTTCAAGGGAAGGCGCAAGGCGAAAAACAATAATATGCGCACTTAAAATGTACATTAATAGTACATAAAGAGTACCTTATGTGTACGGTTAATTGCGTTGTATTGTATTGCTAAATTACAGGGAAATCCTCGAACTCCCCCGTTCTGGCATCGGTAACGATGTGCGTCACCACGCCCCTGATCTCGATACCTTCATCCTCATTATCCGGCAGGGCGCGGACGTTCTCCGGCCTGTCCAGCTCCTGTAGACATCTTGCCGGATGGAGACGCAGTCGCATGATCCTGAATTCATCTTCCAGCACGCAGAGCACCAGGGTGCCGTCAACCGGCCGCGCGCCGAAATCCACGATCAGCAGCGAACCCGGCCTGATGCCCTCCCGGAACGAGGTGCAGTCGCTACGAAATAGGAACACGCCCGGACGCCCGGTTTTACAGTAGCTATCCAGCGAGAGGCGGCTTTCCTGGTAATCCATTGCCGGTGACGGAAACCCCATATCAGCGCCCTCCGTTCGGATTAAACAGCTGGAACGTCCGGTTTTCTCCCTCATTGGGCGAGACGTCCCGGAACACCGTCACATACGTTTCTATCCACTGGTTAGCCTGGCGGGGCGTCCAGTGCCAGTTGAACTTGTGAAGCTCCCGGACAAAGGCTGCGGTCGTGACGGTCTGACGGCCATCCTGTTCGCGGGTGATGGCCGCACGCCAGGCAGCGTCAATTTCATAGCGTCGTGGCATCAGATTTACCTCTTTATACTGTATATACATGGGTCTTCCCCGATCATGGTGGGAAGGCTCAGAACGCCATATTCAGCTTTCCGTAGTGGAACATCACCCCCAGTTTAAAGCGCTCCCGGTTTCGGTATCCCCTGGCTTTTATCCTCAGCAGCCTGATCTTGCTGTTAAGTGCCTCCGCATTTCCGTTTGAGACACTGTGTCGCATCGCATTCAGGATCCCGTACAGCCTTTTTCCTATCGTTTTCGCGGCATTTTTCATCATGGGAACGTCACTGTTAGCCGCCAGCGCCAACCATCTCTGCCAGTCACTCCGTCTTTCCTCGCTCCATGGCCTGTTCCAGATATCCTTTGCCAGCTCTTTCAGCGCCCAGCACTGGCTCGTCAGCTTCATCTGTGCACGCAGCCACATCAGCTTTTCCTGCCGGGATTCGGTCATCCACTTATCGCTGTACTGCCACAGGAAGCGGGTTCCTTTTGCCTGGTGTCGGCTTTCAACAGGGAGGTGCGGATGTTCATTCTGACGGGTTTTATCAACTACCTCGCCCAGTTGCTTCGCCACATGGAAGCGGTCAAAGGCGATTTTCTCAACCGCACTGGGTAAGTGGATACGCGCTGCTCTTATATAGCCCGCGTTCATGTCCATTGAGAGCGTTTTGATAGCCAGCAACTGCCCATCAGTGAGCGTGCGAAGATAGCCGGCAAGACTCTCTGTGCCGCGATCATCCGTTAAGGCCAGCGCCCGACCATCGCGATCGGAGATCACCGTTATGTAACGATGTCCTTTTTTAAAGGCGACCTCATCCACATTCATATGACGGGCGGATAATGGCTTTTTTATCCGGGCAAGACCTCGCTTAACTGCCCGGGTCATAATGCCGTCAACCGCATTCCAACTGAGCTTAAGTTGCTTCCTGACAGCATCAACGGTGCTGATTTTCAGCCATGAGAGAACGAACGATTCGAATAGCAACGTATACCGGCTTCCGGGGCCAGCCCACGGAACAGGCAACGTCAGGCAGCCATGCTCCGGACACATAATTCGTGGAACATCGGCTTCAACAATAGTGGTGAACTGGCAGGTATCAAGATGGCGCCATTTACGATGACGGTGATCGTGAACAGAACAGGATTTACCGCAGGTCGGACAGGCTAGCCGGGTGTTTTCAGCGATCTCAATAGTGACAGTAACAGAACCGGCATTTTCATCGAGAGAAAGGGACTTTACCTGCCACGGATCGGACAGGTTGAGAATATGAGCGTAGAGGGACTTTTCGTCCATGGCGGTGACCTCTGGCGATTAAATACACCATTATCATGCCTTCAGCCACCACAACAAGGGAAGACCCATATACATACAGTGTGCGCCGGGAGACCGGTAGAGATCAAGGGGTGAAAGTCCCCGACCATTGAAGGACCAGCAATCCACAAGGTCCCCGAGTCATGCGTGGCATACCGCGAGGTATGGGGCGAAGCGTTGACAGGGGTGTTGACAGGCCAGCCATTGAGCCACGAAATGTATATTAAATTACCGGGTGCCGACGTTGTACTGTTAACGGAAGGCAACATCATAGGGTGCGATACTGCGAGTGCCACATGGACCCGGCGGGGTCTGAGACCCTGGCATGTCAATACGATCTCTACGCGGGAACCGGGAGATCTCCCCTCTGACCATCTGCCAGTGTCGGAGATGGCCCGCACCGGGAAGACGAGGAGTCATAGCCGGTGATGTACGGAGAGGAGAAGTCGGACTCGCTCATAGTAGCGGCGAAGCAGGCGAACAACCCGAAAGGAGCGGAGTCAGTGGAGCGAAGGAGCGGGGCCAAGGGGAACGCGGAACAGCCACACATGCGCCGGACACAGAGCCGGGAAAGCATGTCACAGAGGCTGTCACGCGTGCGGGAAGCTGCGAAGCAGCGGAAGAAAGAACGGTTTACAGCATTGTTCCACCTGCTGACAGTCGAAGCACTGGAAGCCGCATTCCTCTCCCTGAGCAGGAAAGCGGCCGCCGGAGTGGATGGCATCAGGTGGATGGACTACGCCGGAAACATGAAGAACAACATAACAGATCTGCACCGGAGGCTACATCAGGGCAGCTACAGGGCGCAGCCCGGCAGGCGTCACTACATCCCAAAAGCGGATGGAAAACAACGCCCGCTCGGCATCGCCTCGCTGGAGGACAAGATCGTCCAGTATGCGCTGGTGAAAATCCTGAACGCAGTCTATGAAAACGACTTTATGGGGTTCTCATACGGGTTCAGACCCGGGCGAAGCCAGCACGATGCACTGGACGCACTGGCCACAGGGCTGGTACGCACTAACGTAAACTGGGTACTGGATGCCGACATCAGTCAGTTCTTCGACAGGGTGAGCCACGAATGGCTGATCAGGTTCACAGAGCATCGGATCGGCGACCGGAGGGTAATCAGGCTCATACGTAAGTGGCTCACAGCCGGGACGTCGGAGGAGGGTCAATGGCGAGCAACGGAGGAAGGCACCCCACAGGGTGCGGTCATCTCACCGCTGCTGGCAAACATATACCTCCACTACGTCTTCGATCTGTGGGCGCATCAGTGGCGACGTCGCTATGCCACAGGCAATGTGGTAATGGTCAGATACGCCGATGACATCGTCATCGGGTTCGACAAACGATACGATGCCCGGCGCTTCCGTATAGCCATGCAGCGCAGACTGAGGGAGTTCGGACTCACGGTTCACCCGGAGAAAACCCGTCTGATGGAGTTCGGCCGCTTCGCTGTCGAAAACCGTGCCATCAGGGGAAAAGGCAAACCAGAAACGTTCAACTTCCTCGGGTTCACGCACATCAGCGGGAAAGATCGCAACGGCAGGTTCATGCTGATACGAAAGACCCGCCGGGATCGGATGACGGCAACTCTGAAAGCCATCAAAGACGGTCTGCGAAGGCGCTGGCATTACTCAATCCCCGAACAGGGAAAATGGCTCAGGAGAGTGGTTCAGGGATACCTGAACTATCACTCGGTACCGGGCAACTTCCCCACCATGCAGAAGTTCAGGACACACGTAACAAACCTCTGGCGCCGGGCGCTCAGGCGCAGGAGCCAGAAGGATGATACGACCTGGACGAAAGCAAACAAACTGGCAGCCGCATGGCTACCAAGGGTTCGGGTTCTTCATCCATGGCCTGTGGAGCGGTTCACCGCCAGACACCCGAGGCAGGAGCCCGGTGCGTAAATCGCGCACGCCGGGATCTGTGCGGGGGGTATCCGGTAACGGGTATCCCTACCGCGACATAAAGGGCGGTGAAATTTCTGCAAGTGATGGGGGAGTGCCGGTCAGAACGTCCCCGAAAACAAACCGCCCCCGGATTCAGGAAGGGCGAACTGACCGGCTGCGGCAGTGTAACACCGCACACCACAAAGGCAGCACTGACGTCGTCAGTGCTTTTTTTACCTGTCCTCCGGACGCTGAAGGGCGATTTCACCCGTGCAGCTAAAGGGGCGGTAAGTCCGGGTGTGCACATCGTCATTTTCTCCTGTGATGCCTTTCTCCTGCGTATCAGCTTCCGGTAATCGTCCCCCGTCACAACCTGGTCAGCAAGGGTAAATGGCACGCTGCGCGCCCTTGCAGACCAGAACGACTCCGGGCAGGCCGAACCGTCAGGCGATACGAAGACGAAATTCACACTGACGGAGAAACAGCCATGACGATGAACCTGCACACTCAGACAACCGCCCCTAAAGCTTCACAGGCGACCAGCGTATCCCCGCTGGAGCAGTCAGGCTCCTCAAAAACGAAATTTTCCAGGGGCAAAAGCAAAGCCCGTGCTGGCGCAGTCAAAACAGACCTTTACCAGACCGTAACGGACAGCATCATTGCAGCCCTGGAAAGCGGCGTTAAACCGTGGGTGTGCCCGTGGGTTCGCGACGGCGCAGCGGCGGGATTACCGGCCAACTTCAGCACCGGCACGGCATACAGCGGAATTAATATCATGCTGCTGTGGTGTAGTGCGGCAAAACAGGGTTTTCAGGACGAGCGCTGGCTGACCTACAAACAGGCGCAGGAGCTGGGCGGCCAGGTTCGTAAAGGTGAACACGGCACGACGGCCATCTTTTACAAGACTCTGGAGAAAGAGGACGAGGACGGGGAAATCGAAAAAATCCCGATGCTGAAAGCCTTTACCGTGTTTAACGTGGAGCAAATCGACGGCCTGAGCATCGAGAGCGTGCCGCAGCCGGTTGCCGGTTTCGATCCGCTGCCGCAGGCGGAAGCACTCATGACCCGGAGCGGGGCAAAAATCACCGAGCAGGGCGTAAAGGCGTTCTATCGTCCGGCCACCGATGAAATCGTCCTGCCAGAGCGGTTCCGCTTCGCGGACGCGGCGAACTTCTACGCCACCGGCCTGCATGAGCTGGTTCACTGGACGGGGGCAGCGTCCCGCCTCAATCGTGAAAAAGGCAATAAGTTTGGCTCTGAGGCGTATGCGTTTGAGGAACTGATCGCCGAGCTGGGCAGCGCGTTTCTGATGGCGGATTTGGGAATTACGGGAGAGGTGCAGCATGAAAGCTATATCGCGTCCTGGCTGAAAGCCCTGAAGGGAGACAAGCGCTACATCTTTAAAGCGGCGGCAGCGGCCTCAAAAGCGCACCGCTGGCTGATGGACTGCTGACAGCTGGAGCCCTGCGGTGCAGGGCTTCAGAATTTTTGAAAGAGAGAGAATCAGGGAGGGAATTATATAAGTCACTGTTTTTTATAATTCTGTAACGCGGCCGGCATCAGCTGCAGGACGTCCTGCAGCTGATGCCGGCACGGGAAAAAAAACAGGACAGATTCAAAAAAAATGAACCCTTTTTCAGGCGGCAGCCGTTACGTATCTGGGATACGTAACGGCGCGATGTCTTACGTAAAAAATGACGTAACGGCTTTCGCCGCCGCAGCTAAAGGGGCGGTAAGTCCGGGTGTGCACATCGTCATTTTCTCCTGTGATGCCTTTCTCCTGCGTATCAGCTTCCGGTAATCGTCCCCCGTCACAACCTGGTCAGCAAGGGTAAATGGCACGCTGCGCGCCCTTGCTGACCAGAACGACTCCGGGCAGGCCGAACCGTCAGGCGATACGAAGACGAAATTCACACTGACGGAGAAACGACCATGACGATGAACCTGCACACCCCGACAACCGCCCCTAAAGCTGCACCGGCGACCAGCGTATCCCCGCTGGAGCAGTCAGGCTCCCCAAAAACGAAATTTCCTGAAATCAAAACCGTCAAAACGGCGGTGGTTAAACTGATCAGCGACATCGAGGGCAACCTCGATCAGCGTCTGGCATATCGCGAGGCCGTAGAGGGATTGTGCCAGGAGGCGGCCAACCGGATAACCCAGTGCATGCATTCACGCAGTACAGGGCAGACGCTACGTGATCTCCGCGAGCTGCTGTCGGTGACGCTGGACACCATTATCGTGGTGGAGTTTGAAGGGGAGCAGACCCGTCTCAACTATGGCGGACGTTCAGCAGAAGACGTGATCGCCATGCTGAAAGCGCTGCATCTTGAAGGGCGCAAAGCCTGGCTGGAAGTGGAGTAAAAAAAAAAGCCCCGTCCGCAGACGGGGCTGATTCAGTACAGGGCATTCAGCGGGGTGCCCTCATCCCACAGGCGGTTAAATTCTCGCTGGTACGTCTCCGCCAGCTGCGGCGCATCCTCGATCAGCAGCACGTTTTCCGCGTTGCGTGAAACGGCGCTTGCCGTGTAGTTAAACGACCCGGTCTGGACGTTTTTGCCGTCGATCACCATAAACTTGTTGTGCATGATGGCGTAACGGCCGTTAAGGTGCACCGGCACGCCCTGGTTTATCAGATACGTCACGGCGGTGTAGCGGTCGCTGTTCGCCTTTTCGTCGGCCACCACGCGCACGGCCACGCCGCGCCGGTTAGCACCGGCGAGCGCCGTCGCGACCGGCTTACTGGTGAAGCTGTAGGCCGCGACGTCAATGCTCTGCCTGGCGTTGTTTATGGCGCCGAGCACGATTTCAAGAGCAGGGCGCCCGTCAGACGGCGAAAAACCCGCCGTCAGGACGGGCGCGGCGGTGGCGAACGCGGGCACGCAGAGGGCGGCGGCCAGCACCAGAAGGGTGGTTTTACGCATAGTTGTCCAGCTCCAGGTTTTTCAGTTCATCGAGGGTGTAAAAGCGGAAGACGTCGCGGTGTTTTGCCTCCAGTTGCACATGCTGGTTTTTCACGATCACGCTGGCGATGCTGTCGAAAATAATCTTCAGGGCGCGCTTTTTCGCCTCGTCCGGGGCGACGTAAAACGCGTACCGCCATTTTTTATCGCTGATAGCCAGCAGGTGGCTCGCCATGATGGACTGATAGCGCGCCTTTGTTTTGATACGTCGTTCGGTTTCAACGGCGATCAGCCTGCCGTCCGGCAGGCTGATAAGCCCGTCGGGACGGTGTTTGACGCTGTACTGACTGAGGAACGTTGAACGGTCGCCGTTAATCCACCCTGTCGCGCCGTTCTTCTCCAGCGTAAGGCGCACTAGCTGGTTATCAAGGTGATGGTCGAGTGACCAGCCGGTCAGGCGGTAGGGTTCAAAGCGGGCGGGCATTATGTTGTCGTCCGCCGTGAGGATAACGGCCAGCCCGTCGGCGGTAATGCCCCACAGGGATATTCTCGACGCGCGGGATTCATGCACGTGTTTCTGAATCAGCCCCATTTTCTCCACCTTCTCCAACAACCGGTAGAGAGGGCGGTCAGATTTAAAATCAAAAAGCAGCTTTATGATTTGAAAATCGCTGTAGGTTTCCTCCTTGAGAAAATTCAGCAGTACGCGAATTTTTTCAGTGCTGCGTGCATAACGTTCCTGATACGACGAAATAAGCATAGAAACTCCTTATTTTATAAATCCAGCAACGAATGTATTTCGTCATTTGGAGCGGGCTGTGATGCCATCAGCCACTCCTCGTCAGGTTGCACCGGCGGAGTGGGTATTGGCGTTGCTGAGGGTTTTTTGGTGGTTGTTGCGCTGACCGGAATAATGTCAGGTGCCGGAACTGCCGGAACCGTTTTATCAAAATCCAGATCCAGCACCGGTTTAACTTCTGCCACCGTAGCGACTGCGACCGGCGGCAGGGTAAACAGCTCCAGTGGGGCTTTTTTAACCTTGAGCGGTGAGATTAACGACGGGAACGCGAGCGCGTTCTGGCTGAAGATATAGCTGACGAACTTCGGCAGGTTCTGGAGCATATTGCTGTCGATGTAATAGCTTTCCGCCTGCCGAAGCATGCGCTCGTTATCGACTTTTTCTGTCAGCACCGCCGTGGTGGTGACTTTTCGGCTTTCATCATCGACTAAAATCGTGCCAGACATGCGCGCAATCCATTCGGCGGTGTCTGGATCCTGAAGTTTATATACCAGCTTAAACTTGCAGTTTTCCACGACCGCCCCAACCACGGCGTCGCCGTTTAAATCCGCCGGACAGTCGCGCAGGTCGGCAATTGACTGGTGCGCCATTAATATATGGACGCCTTTATCGCGTGCCGCGCCTAACCCTTCGAGCGCCGGTTTGGAAAGGTGATATTTCACCTCGTCCTTAAAGATGGCGATGGGGCGGATATTCCCCGCGACGCGGTCGCGCAATTCCGCGAGCTGGAACAGGCGAACTAAAATCATGCGCTGCGCGGTAATGATTTTAGAGTTACGCATCGAACCGATGATGTAGCAGCAGCCGCCCTTGTCGAAAATCTCCTTCAGCGCAAAACCGCCTGGCGCGTTAATGCTGTTGAGCATTGCCAGCTCCTCGGTTTTACCGTGAAAGGCTTTAATCGTCTCGCCAATGCCCTGAACATAATCGCCGTTATAAATATCCCGCACGGTTGCGCCCGGATTATCCTTCACGAACTGCGCCGCCGTTCTCGCCGCCTTGCGGTCGTCGATACGGTAAAAATCCGCCGCCTCGCCTTTTTCCGCCAGACTGAAACCGGCCACGAATAATTCCTCCAGATGGTCGGCGGTGATACCGTCGATAAGGTTCATCTGGTATTCCTGTTTATTCAGGTCGATAAGCACAAAGGGTTTTCCGGCGTCCGCGCACGCTTTTTTATACAGGTGCGGTGCCCACTCGTCGTTTTTGGGGTCGAGAACAAAAACGCCCTCGTCGGCGAGGATGCTCTGATAAAGCAGAATACCGGTTACGACGCCTTTACCGGCACCAGTGGTGCCGATAATGTCGGCGTGCTGGGTCTGCCATTCTTTTAACGGAATATATTGCGGCTCACCCTCGCGGCTCAGCCCGATAAAAATCCCCTTAGTCAGATCGATGTAATCCATCGGATCGTATTCGGTGGTGACGGGTAAAATTTCTTTTACCCGGCGAACGTCGGTTCTGCGGTCGCGCTCCATGCTGGTTTTTTTCACCATGCCGCGTTTGACCTTATCAAATTCAGGCGAGATCAAACGCCGTAAAACCACGTGCAGAATAAAACCGGCGACGGTAAACAGTAGCGCCATTGTCCAGGTAAGCAGCGGCGGACTGGCGATATCTTCCCGGCCATAAATGCGCTGTAAAAACCAGACGGCCACTGGCGCTATCGAGCCGAAAACAAAACAGATCATGGAAAGCAGAATTAAGATCCTTTGCAGAAACGTCGGCTTTTCCTGACCGCCGTGTTTCGCAGAAAATATAAAAGGCAGCATGACGCCGGACAGCAGCGCTAACGCCAGTTGATGCGCCTGCAAAAAGGCGATAAAGGCCAGGACGGCATTTGCTATCGGCGACAGCAAATGATTCAGTTTGTCGAATATCACGATATTCTCCTTCACTTAAATTCGGTCAGCACCATCGGTCAGTCAGAACGGTCACAGGTTGTGATCGTTCTGACTGACCGATTCCATGCTGCAAAAGAAGTGGCCGCTAAGCGGCCATGATCGCAGGAGGTACACTCCCGCGATCTAACGGCGTGCGGCATTACGCGCGGGCTGGACGCCCTTACTGCATGTCGCATGGGGGTAATGTCCTGGCTGAACGCCCGGCCAAAACCCCCAAGGTCAAAAGAGGCCACACCGTCGCGCGCTACGCGCGACCACCCCCTAAAAGACGCCTGTTTTAGCCCTTTTCTTCGCCTTGTTCGTTCCTCACAAGACGAATTAAAGGGAAACTAGGCTTTTTAGGGGGTGGTCGCGCCACGCTACCGGCTTTTGGCCGGAGACTTAGGCACGACGGTGTGGGGGGCAAGCCCCCCAAATAAACCGACGCGTGGGCGCGTCTTTTTGCTCGCTGGGGCGGCAAAATTTATTCGGCCCCCCCCGGCTTTTTTCGGCTCACTTGGGGTGAGCGCTCAAAAAGTGGAATCGGCGACGCAAATTAGCAATTTCTTCGAAATTGAATTTACTCGCCTCCTGCCACTTCGCAGACTCAGGCGGCCTGTCGATTAGCAATTTTTTCAAAATTGAATCGCCATGCTCGCCAGTCTTCGAAGCCCGAAAAGCCAGGTCAAAACCGACCCTGTGCCGTTGTTAGTCGGTGGTAATAAGGAAGGATTCAAGAGGTTTTCCGGCGTCAAGTTCTTGCTGAATTACAACCGGCACGCGTCCGACGCCTGACCATTTTTTATGCACGCCGTTTTCAAAATACTGATATTTAGCTTTGCGTTTTGCCGACTTTTTGGCGGGAGTTGTACTAACCAGCTCTGTCGGTGAAAAGCCCTCCGATTCAATCAGCGCCAGCAATTCATTGCGCTTTTCTTCCCGCTGTCGGCGTAGCTTTTCCTGCTCGATATGCTCTGCGCGTTTTTCATCAAGCGCTGCTGAAATACGTGCACTCAGCATCTCCAGAAAGGCAAAATCACTTTCACGTAAAAACTTTTTCAGCGCGCGCTCTGAGGTTAATTCGTCCTGGATACGGTTCATAATTTCAGCTCCTTCGGCATAGATACGTTCAATCCTTTCAGCGGATCGCGTGGTGGATATTCAAAACCGAGTTCCCCGGTTTGCGCGTTTTTCAGCGTGACGATCATCGAATAGGTGTCGTCGTTTTTCTTCGATTTAAAACCTTTAATAACGTCGGTTTTGCCCTTGCCGATTAACTTCTCGGCCTGTTTTTCCGTCAGCTTTTTGCCGCGCACTTCCAGCCATATTTTGAACTGACAGCCCGTACAGGCGCAGGTTTTCGGCGTCATAACCAGCTCAGAACCGCACGACGGACATTTAACCGCGAGGCGGTTAAGCGCCGTTTTAACGGGCTGTTTTTCCGTCGCGCTGATGGCAATATCGGCGCTCTCAACCAGGCGGGAAACTTCCGCGTAAAGACCATCAATAAAGCGCTCGATGGTCATTTCGCCGGTTTCAACCGCCGCCTGTTTTTCAGCCCATACGGCGGTCATATCCGGCTGCGTCACCGAGTCGGGCAGGGCATCAATTAACGCCAGCCCGGCGGCAGTTGGGATAAATTTGCCCTTTTCCACGGTGATGTAATCGCGGGTTTTCAGCGTCTCAATAATAGCCGCGCGGGTCGCCGGTGTGCCGATGCCGCCGTGTTCATCTTTTTTGTCTTTATCCTTCTCCTTGAGCAATTTTTTAATGCGCGGATCGGCGACAAAATCGGCCACGCGAACGAGGGCAGCGAGCAGGGTCGCCTCGGTAAACAGCGGCAGCGGTTTAGTTTTTTTCTCCGAAATCACCACCTCGCGGCAGGTTAATGTCGCCCCGGTTTGCAGGCGGCTGATGGCCTCAAACGAGGTGCTGTTTTCGTCCTCCTCGTCGTCTTCTTCCGCGTCGTTCAGGAACGTCGTAAAACCCGCATCGGTGATTTTACGCGCCGAGACTTTAAACATCTCGTCACCGCATTTAATCTCCGCGATCGACTCGTCATAGCGCTTTTTCGCCACGAACTGCGCGAGATAAAACTGCGCGATGGTGAGATAAACCGCCTTTTCCTTGTCGGTAAGGCGGCTTAAATCCGGCATGTTCGTCGTCGGGATAATGGCGGTGTGGGCGGTGACTTTTTTACTGTCAAACGCCGCACTTTTTTGCGCCGTGTCGGTGGTAAGGCCGTTAAAAACGTCGAGCGTTTTTAAGGCCGCCACCACCTGTGGCGTGTCGTTGAATTGTTCATCGGACAGATAAGAACAGTCAGAGCGGTTGTAGGTAATGTATTTACTGTCCTTGAGCTTCTGCGTGATATCGAGCGTCTGCTGCGCGGTCAGTTTGTGCCTGCGGTTCATATACACCTGGAGGCGCAGCAGGTTAAACGGCAGCGGTGCGGCCGTGGTTTTTCCCCGGTCGGTGGCGGCCGCGAGCACGCTGGCCGGTTTTCCGGCCAGAGCCCTCGCGAGTCCTTCCCCCCAGGCCTTATCCGTCAGCCGCTTTTTATCGTCCACCGGCGCGTATTCTGACGTCTGCCAGCGGGCGCAGACAACGTCCGTACCGCTGATAAACTGCCCTGCGAGCTGGTAGTAAAACGCCTCGCTGTGCGCCTGATTGTCGCGCCACCGGCGCACAATCATTCCCAGCACCGGCGTCTGGACGCGGCCAACCGAAATCGTGCCCTTATAGCCCTTATCGCGGGCTTTGAGGGTGTAACAGCGGCTCATACTGAAGCCAAAAATCGCGTCTCCTGCGCTGCGCATCAGGGCTTTCAGGTACATCCCACGAAAATCGCTGTTATCGCGCAGGGAGTTGATGGCTTTTTTCACCGCTGGCGCGGTGTTGTCGTTAATAAGCGCCCGTTTCACCGGCGCGGTGTTTCCGGCGAACTCCAGCACCTCGTCAACCAGGAGCTGCCCCTCGTCGTCCGGGTCGCCGCAGTGGACAACCATTTTGATATCCGGGCGCCGAATCAGCTTCACCAGGGTATTAGCCTGCTTTGCCACGCTCGCTTTTGGCTGAAGCTGTACCGGGTACAGCTTCAGCGGCAGGGTGTCGAGCGACCAGGTGGCGTAGGCCGGGTTGATCGTCTCCGGGGGCACCATTTCCAGCACGTGGCCGACGCAGTAGCTCACGATATCGGTCGCCGATTCGGCATAGCCGTCGTGCCGGGTGAAGTTGCCGCCCAGCGCTTTCGCGATATCGCTCGCGACTGCGGGTTTTTCTGCAATCCACAGTCTCATTCTTGATCTCTCCTGATTTCATCCATCGTTTCGAAGTACATCATTCGACTTTCCTGAAAGTCGTTATCAGACAGACTAAAGCCATGATCCGCCGCTACTGTCATGAACGTCTCAGCATCACGGACGCTGAGACTGGTCAGAACATCGTGCAATTCGCACAGGGCGCGATATTGGTAGATTTCGTAATGCAGGCCGCAGCCGCGATGCGCTTCTTTCTCGATGCGAGAAATCAGGCTCGCGGCACTAACGGAATCACCACGCACATGCGGCCACGGCGGGGCTATAAATCCGGTTTTTGTTGCCATTGGAGTGCATCCTTATCGTCGAGTTTTTCCCATTCCGCCGCCTCGTCGTCGCTCAGCGGAACGGTGTAAAAGAAGACCGGCATACTGAGCACGGAGCGGAAGAACGACTGACGTTCTGCTGGTAATGCCTGGAAGGTCGGCGAGTGCTGCGCGGCGAGCTGGACGAGTTCGGACGTGTTGGCCTGAAAATGATCCTGTTTCTGGCTGATTTCCGACAAAACGAGCAGCACCGTCTGCAAATCACCTGCAGGAAGCTCCTCATCTTTCAGCAGCCCGGAAAAGTTATTAATAGAAACGGTTTGATTAATCACGTGGTGTCTCCTTTACGGCTGCCGTTTTACCAACCGTTCATACGGCCAAATTTCGAGATGATCTTGCCGACAATGGCGCTGTCAGCGGACGGGCAGGCGCTCAGTTTTTTCTGCCGCGCTGCGGCGGTGTGATCGGGTAAAAACGACCCCTTTTTTTCTTTTTGATGCTCATGAAATTTTTGTACATCGGGTCACACTCGGCGGGACTGCTGCCGTCGAGCTTTCCGGCCAGGCACAGCACCATCGCGCACGGGTCATTCGGGTCGGCATTCTGGCCATCGGCGGCGAACGCCGGAGAAGTAAGGGCGCACAGCAGCGCCGCCGTTATCGGTAGAAGACGATTTCTGAGGTGTCGCAGGTCAGGCAGCCGGAGCGGGGGCGAAACTCCACCACACCCTTGTAGCCGCCCTCGCGGAGCCAGGTTTTGGCCGCAAAGAAGCGCTGGCCGTCCGGGGCATTTACTACCGCGCGCGAGGCGTGCGCAACCGCGTACCACTGTGCGGCCGGGTAAATCCCGCCGGGTTCAAAACGCGCAAGCACCTGCGACCAGTGCCCTTCCGTCACCGGCGAGGCCACGATAAGACGGTTGGGTTCCCATACCGGCCGGGTGGTCGTTACCGGCTGCGCCGGTTGTGACCAGTCAACGGCCGCAGGCTCCGGTGGCGAAGAACAGCCCGCCAGGAGGACGACGATCGCCGTCAGGCCGGTCAGTTTAGGCAGCATCATTGAAACTCTCCTTCATAGCCTGCATGTGCAGGGGTTTAAAATAGACGTCGCTCATGCGGCGCACGTTGCCGTGAACGTCCACGCTCACAATGACGTCGACGCAGTGCAGTACCTTGCGCAGCAGCACGTCAACCGGCATGCCCCGGCACGCCGGATGCTCGTAGCAGCGGTCAATCAGCCCGGAGATACACTCGCGCGGGCTGCCCGCGTGCAGGGAGGACATAAACCCCTCGTGCCCGGACTCAATCAGCTTGAGTGCGTCCCACGCCTCGCGGCCACGCACCTCGGCGAGCAGGGGGCGGTCGGGGTTCATACGGTAAATCGCGCGCACCAGGCGATCAGAGGTGACTATTGCGCCCTCTCCGGCGTCCGCCGGGTAGAACAGATGAACGTAGTTTTTCTGGCTGTAAAACTTCAGCTCCGGGTTGTCCTCGATGGTGATAAGGCGCAGCGTCTCGGGAATGTAGTGCAGCAGCATCTTCATGTAGGTGGTTTTCCCAGAGCCTGTTTCCCCCACCACAAAGAGCGTTTTGCCGTACTCCACGCACTTTTCCATAAAAAGCGGGATATTCCCGGACAGGTATATGCGGCTCAGCTCCCCGTCTTTTGATTCCACCTTTTCTGTACCCTGCACCCGGTCATAAAACCCGGCATCGATATACGACTGATGGGTGCGCTGGAAGTAGTCCGGCTTACGCAGGGTGATTGAGATGGTGTTGCGCTCACAGGCCGGGGGCACCACTATCTGGCAGCGTTCTCCTGTAGGGAGCGTGGCCGAGAGGATAGGCGACGTTTCATCAATGGTGTCGTTGTTCCACACGGCCAGCGCCCTGGCAAAGGACGAGCACTGGCGCAGCGTGACCGGCGAGGCGTGCATTTCCCACGCCCCGTTGATTTTTGTGTGCAGCTCTCCGGGGCGGTTGATGGCAATTTCCGTCAGCCCCTCCCGGCTCAGGTAGTCCCCGAACAACAGATCGCGCAGGTGTGACAGCGCGACGTTGCCCTCTGACGGGGTATCAGTCAGTTTATCGTCCATCGCTTACCTCATGCGCAGTCTGTAGACGTCTGAAAAATCAATGTCCGCCCCCGTGACCAGGCCAATCACGTCACCCTGGTTGAGGTACATCGTCGGCGGGATGTTAATGCTGTTTTCCAGGAGCGTTTTTGCCATTTCCGCCGTGGCCGCGCGGGTGTTCTCCGTGTAGTCCGTGTTGCGATCCTTGCCCGGCGACGAGCCGGAGGCCGCAGCGGCAAAGTCCTGTACCGTGCCGAGCAGGAGGGTATTACCTATCCGCTCCAGCCAGTGATTGTCTATCCAGCCCGCGACGCCGTTCTCGCCAAGCGCCCCCACGGCCTGGCTGTCAACCATCGGAATAACCAGGCGGCCGGGTTCCGGCGTGCGCAGCTCGGTGATGGCGAGGAACAGACGCCCCTGCCCGTTTTTCAGCGTGCCGGTGCGGTACAGGCCGCGCGCCTCAGTGCCTGCCGGGATAAGGCGCACGGCGTTGCTGGCGCTGTAAATGTCCTCGCTGATAAGGCAGTTAAAGCGCCCGCCCACGTCCGATACAAAGCGCTGCATCATCGCGCAGGGGATATGCCGGTCGGCCGGAATGTACAAATCCGGATCGAGGCCGAGCCGCTTCACGCCGGTAATGCGCGCCAGCCCGTTATCCTGCGACTGCCCGGCGGGTGTTGCAGAGCCTGGCGCGGACGCGCTGCCCGCAGGTGATACGTTACTGCTGGCCGTGCTTTTCGGGGCGCTGCTTGCAGTGGTTGGGGCGCTGTCTGCCAGGGCGCTGACCTTGTCAAACGTCAGGGGGGGCGGTGATGCCTGCGGCGGCGCGGCGGTATCAGTCGGAGTAGTCTTCTCCTGGCCGGTTGTGTCTGCCAGCTGTCCCAGCGGGTTCAGATCCCGTCCGAGGTTATTGCGCTCGCGGGCGGGGGAGGTGGCGTGCGATTCCGGTTCATGGCTCGCGCTTTTCCCGCTGCCGTCACCCTTCAGTTTCGCCATCAGGTAATCCCCGCCGGTGGCGATAATGACCAGTAACACCAGGCTGATGGCGGCCAGCACGAGCGTGCGGCGGCTGCGGCGCTTCGCGTGCTGCACCACCTGTGGCTGTCCGGGTGGCACCGCGCCTGCGGCGGGTTTATCGCCGTCAATCTCTGCCCGCGCCCGCTCGCGGGCTTCCGCCTCCAGTTCGGCGGCGGTTTTAATGTCTTCCTGTTCGTTCATCATTTGCTCTCCAGTTTCACATCCGGTGAGACGGTGCTGCCGTTCGCCACGGTGACTTTCCCGTAACTGCCGTTTTCAATCCCCACGACCTGGCTGCCGTAGCGCAGCACAAAGCGTGGAGAAAGAGAGCGCAGTACCATCACCCGGTAGTTACCCTCGGTGCTGAAGGTCGGGGTGATCACCTGCTCGCTGCCGCCGACGATGACGGTCGGCGACGGGATCAGCTTCTGCGGTGAAAAGCCGAGATAGGTAAACCGGCCGTCGTCATACGCAAAATCCGGGGTGATCGACTCCGAACCTGCCGCCACCCTGCGGGTGTAGTTCCAGTTGCGCGGCGCAGTGGATTTCTTCAGGGCAAACTGAATGCGTTCTTTCTCCTGCGCGGCCTGAAGCTCCTGCTGACGGGCGAGGCGGGCTGCGTCGTTCTGCCTGCGGGTATCGTCGGGGTAGCTGAAGCGCACCACAAAGGCCAGATTTTCCGCCTCGCGATCGTTATCGATCACGTTCAGCATCAGGCTGTAGTCGCGCTTTGTGGTGGTCACAAACAGGTTGGTCTGCCAGTCCTGCTGCGTGGGGGTGAAAATCTTCTGGACGGTTTTGCCGTCCGCATCCGTTACCGGCTGCTTCACCGGCGCGGGGCTAATCCCCACGCGGTTACGGTCGGATGTGATCGTCCAGCCCTGCGGAAAACCAGCGGTGGCGGTGATCACCTCCTCGTCGGCGTCAAAAACCAGCGTCGTGATGTAACCCGCCCGCGTGTTAATCACTGTCGTGTTCTGGCTGTTGTAGGGGATGTTCTGCATGCGGCTGTCATAGGCGCTGCCGTGCGGTGTCGCCGCACCCCATGCTGACGCGGCGGTCAGCAGGAGGGCACACATCAGTACCTTATTCATCGCTTTTCTCCTTAAACCGCTGGTAACTGGTGACGATGAAGCCGAACGGGTTCACCTCGCGCTCGGAGGCCGTCATTTTCTTCTGCGGGAAATAGCGGTAGGTCATGCGCACCGTCCAGTAATCATACGTTTCGGTGTTGTCCTTGACCTTTCGAATGGTGCGCTTGATGCGCAGCATCTCCACCATGCTGGAGCCGGTGCCCTCTGACGGTACGTTGGAGAGGACTTCCACCGTGACCACATAGGCCGCCTGCTGAAACACAGCGTCCGGCGCGTCCGGGCTGTTAAACCAGTCGAGGTATTCCTTGTTGACCTCGTCGCTGTTGAACATCTGCGTCTCTCTGTAGTCCTGCTGAAGGGCGAAATAGTTGTACCCCTCGCGGCGCTTCACGTAGGACGCAGTCTGCGAGAGATTGAGCACCTCGGAGGTGTCCAGCTTGTCCTCGCCGACGGTGGTGACGCGCTCGATGCGCCCGGTCTGACGGTCGAGCGTGTACAGCTCCACGGTGGTGGTTTTGAGCGGTAGCAGCAGGATAAGGGCGGCAAGGGCGAAGACGAGCAGCAGACCGGCGAGCGCCGCCACGATCCAGCCCGCCTTTTTCATGCGCATATCCCGCTCAAGAATGGCGTTCTCAAACGAGCGCGAGTCGCTCAGGGCTTTGGCGGTAAGTTCAGACATGGGGGGTTAACTCCTGAATAATGGCCGGGGAATTGACCGGCTCCGGGTTGCCCGACACGGGCGGAAGTTGGGTGTTTCGCTGTGCGCAGCCTGCAAGCAGGCACAGCATCAGCAGCGTGATGCCGTATTTCATGGTGTTTTTCCTGTGGTAAAGACGTGACGAAGCCGCAGGACGCCGTTGCGGCGTCCCGCAGTTCAGTCAGACTGGGTTATCTCTGGTAGCGTTCCTGCATCCGCTGAACGGCGGCGCGGCTGCGGCTGCGCGCATCGCCGGTGGCGCGGGAGGCCGTGGAGGCAGACGAGGCCGTTGCGCTGCCGGTACTGTTAAGGTTCTGTGAGGCTTTATCCCCCACCGCACCGGCTGCGGAGGAGGCGGATTGACGGGCTGAACCTATTCCCGACGCGGCAAGTGCCTGCGCGGCACCCTGTGCGGATGCACCGGCAAGCGCCTCGGCCAGCTTATAGGTCAGGACCATCACGGCGGCGGCACCCGCCGTGCCGAGGAAGACCTGAACGGCCAGAGTCAGGTAGTTGGCATCGGATGCTTTTGTGGCGCCCGCCAGGATGTAGTCCAGGTAATCCATTACCACCGTCAGGGCGATGCCGCTGAACAGGGATGTAAGGATGCAGCCCAGAATAATTCTGAGCCAGTTGCTGAACATATCCCGGAACCACGACCACATCAGGCAGTAGATAAAGATCGGGGCGGTCGCCAGCATCAGCAGCATCACCAGTTCGGCTATCAGGTTAATGATGGCCGTGATGCCTACCAGTAACATGACGCCTGCCCAGACCAGAAACTGCGCCAGAGTGCCTTTTAGAGCGACATAGGTTGAATCATCATAAGAGTAAAGCTTCTCCCCAAGTGCTTGAGCCTTTTCCCAGACCGTATCCAGCCGCGCCCAGATCGACGCGTCGCCGCTGAATCCGTCCCGCAGGCCGGTGATGGCATCCGAAACCAGATCGAGATAGCCTCCGGCGTTGGTGACGAAAATCATGATGATGAGCATCCGGCTCACGTCCCACACGATCTCCTCGAAGGGGCGGACAAGCTTGCCTGCCATCGTCTGGTAGGCGCGCCACGTGATGTACAGCGAGAGCACCGCGACGGAGAACAGGTGTGCCATCCACCCCCCCGTATCGGCGGCCACGCTGGTGAGCACGCTGTCAAACCCCTCCATGATGTGGCTGTTTAATCCGACGAATATTCCACTCATGGTGCGTTCTCCTGTCGCTAATTCAGGTCAGCAATAGGCTCTTGCACGCGAGCTTTATCAAGGTCTTTCAGGATTTGCTTATGGAAGGTGCGAATAAGCGGGGAAATTCTTCTCGGCTGACTCAGCCATTTCATTTCTTCATGTTTGAGCCGATTTTTTCTCCCGTAAATGCCTTGAATCAGCCTATTTAGACCGTTTCTTCGCCATTTAAGGCGTTATTCCCAGTTTTTAGTGAGATCTCTCCCACTGACGTATCATTTGGTCCGCCCGAAACAGGTTGGCCAGCGTGAATAACATCGCCAGTTGGTTATCGTTTTTCAGCAACCCCTTGTATCTGGCTTTCACGAAGCCGAACTGTCGCTTGATGATGCGAAATGGGTGCTCCACCTTGGCCCGGATGCTGGCTTTCATGTATTCGATGTTGATGGCCGTTTTGTTCTTGCGTGGATGCTGTTTCAAGGTTCTTACCTTGCCGGGGCGCTCGGCGATCAGCCAGTCCACATCCACCTCGGCCAGCTCCTCGCGCTGTGGCGCCCCTTGGTAGCCGGCATCGGCTGAGACAAATTGCTCCTCTCCATGAAGCAGATTACCCAGCTGATTGAGGTCATGCTCGTTGGCCGCGGTGGTGACCAGGCTGTGGGTCAGGCCACTCTTGGCATCGACACCAATGTGGGCCTTCATGCCAAAGTGCCACTGATTGCCTTTCTTGGTCTGATGCATCTCCGGATCGCGTTGCTGCTCTTTGTTCTTGGTCGAGCTGGGTGCCTCAATGATGGTGGCATCGACCAAGGTGCCTTGAGTCATCATGACGCCTGCTTCGGCCAGCCAGCGATTGATGGTCTTGAACAATTGGCGGGCCAGTTGATGCTGCTCCAGCAGGTGGCGGAAATTCATGATGGTGGTGCGGTCAGGCAAGGCGCTATCCAGGGATAACCGGGCAAACAGACGCATGGAGGCGATTTCGTACAGAGCATCTTCCATCGCGCCATCGCTCAGGTTGTACCAATGCTGCATGCAGTGAATGCGTAGCATGGTTTCCAGCGGATAAGGTCGCCGGCCATTACCAGCCTTGGGGTAAAACGGCTCGATGACTTCCACCATGTTTTGCCATGGCAGAATCTGCTCCATGCGGGACAAGAAAATCTCTTTTCTGGTCTGACGGCGCTTACTGCTGAATTCACTGTCGGCGAAGGTGAGTTGATGACTCATGATGAACCCTGTTCCATGGCTCCAGATGACAAACATGATCTCATATCAGGGACTTGTTCGCACCTTCCCTATAAGCTGGATAAATTGCAAAATGATATCTGGCGCTGGAGCGACCTGAGAAGAACCATCCTGATTTGTAAGGTTGTTGCCTGATAAACGGTGTGCTGTATAACGCAGAACCCGCCAATCAGGCGGGTTCGAGAAATTACAGTAAGCGCATTAGCTGGCGCTGATGGTAACGACCAAGCAGCAATACCGTGGTTAATGCCCCGAGCAAGGCGCAGAACATGTCCGACTGCGTATCCCACGGATCGCCCTGAGTCCCCAGGAAATCATCTGCGCCCTGGCCCATCGCCAGCGCCGCCCACCACTCGATCAATTCATAGGCTGCACTGATGGCCAAAGCGATACAGCAGACCAGAAAACCGACCATTTTACGCCCGCGCACGTAGCCGCTGCGCAGTAAAATTTCTCGCGCCGCCAGTGCCGGAACCAGCCCCTGGAAAAAGTGGCCCAGTTTGTCGTAAGGATTGCGGCTCAGGTTAAACATCTCCTGCACGTCGAAGCCGATGGGCACTTTGGCGTAGGTGTACATGCCGCCGCCGATCAGAATAAGCGCGTGGAAAAAGATAAGCGTGTAAAGGAGGGGCGTCAGCGGGTAGCGACGATGCGTGGACAATAGCAGCGGCACAATGATAATGACCGGGGTGACCTCCATGAGCCAGGTCGTGCGGTCAGCGGTAAAGAGGCCGGTGTAAATCAGGGCAAGCAACAGGATCAGCGCGCCGCCTTTGAGTGTCGATGAGAGTGCGGTTGATGTCATACTCGTCTTCTGTCTCAGTCAAAAAAGCACTATCGCCTGCTGGCGTGCGAAATTCAATGTTACCGGGTGTACGTTTTCGTCACTTCCTGCGCCATTGCCGTAAATGCCTTCACGGCGGCCGTTCTCCACGCGCCTTTGCGTAGCATCAGCGCGGCGGTTCGTTCCAGCAACTGCGGCGTCAGTGAAACGGCTTTTAATCCCTCATTTTGCGCGGCGATTGGCGATGGAAGCAGGGTGGCGAGCGTTGTACGACGCACCAGTTCCAGAATGGCATTGATAGAGTTTGCTTCTATTACTATCTGCGGATGCAGATCTCTTTGGCGGCAATAGCGATCAATTTGTTCGCGCGTCGCAAATTCCTCACTCAGTAAAATGAGTCGTTCATTATTAAGATGTGACAAGGCTACGCACTCCTGTTGCGCCAGAGGATGGCTTTCAGACACCATCAACGCAAGGGATTCCTTCAGTAGCGGCAGTACGTCGATGTCTGCCGAATGAACATCATCAAATGCGATGCCGATGTCCAGTTCATCGTTGAGCAGCAGCTCTTCCATCTTTTCCTGCGACATCTCCTGTAACGCAAGGGTGATATTGGGATAGCGCGCATAAAACCTCGCCATTAGCGGCCCGATAAGCCACGAGGTAAACGTGGGGGTAACGGCGACACGCAGTGAGCCACGGCTCAAATCCTCGACATCATGAATTGCCCGCTTTCCCTCTTCCAGCGATCTCAGCGCATTTTTCGCGTAACCCAACCAGGCTTCGCCAGCATCGGTGAGCTGAATATGGCGACCACTGCGATCGAACAGTTGCGCGCCAAGTGACTCTTCAAGCTGTCTGATTTGCTGAGAAAGCGCGGGCTGCGAAACGTGAAGCGCCGTGGCGGCACGGGTAAAGCCTCGATGCTCAGCGACTGCCAGAAAGTAGTGAATATGTCGTAACAGCATCATCTTTCCCATAAGTTTTACCAATAGACTTGATTATAAATGAGTCTTTTATCTTATGGAACGTAGCGAGTAGCCTGTGTCCATTCCATAGTGAGACAGAGGAACAATCGTGAAAGAGATTATTGATGGCTTTTTGAAATTTCAGCGCAGCGTCTTTCCCGAACGCGCCGAGCTTTTCAGATCGCTGGCAAACCAGCAAAACCCACGCGCGCTTTTTATATCGTGTTCAGATAGCCGCCTGGTGCCGGAGCTGGTGACGCAGCGTGAGCCTGGCGATCTGTTTGTCATCCGTAATGCGGGCAACATTGTTCCTTCTTATGGCCCGGAACCGGGAGGCGTTACCGCATCGGTGGAGTACGCCGTGTCGGTTTTGAAAGTAAATGACATTGTTATATGTGGTCACTCTGACTGTGGCGCCATGACGGCCATCGCCGGATGCCATTGCCTGGACAGTATGCCCGCCGTCAGCCACTGGCTGCGCTATGCCGATTCAGCCCGCGTGGTGAATGAATCACGCACGCATATTTCATTGCAGGCGAAAACCGCATCAATGGTGCGTGAAAACGTTATCGCACAGCTGGCCAATATTCAGACCCACCCGTCAGTACGCCTGGCGCTGGAAGAGGGGCGGATGGCATTACACGGCTGGGTTTACGACATCGAACGTGGCGATATTGCCGCCTACAACGGTGCCAGCGGGCAGTTTGTCTCGCTTGCCGAAAATCCAAATACCTGCGCGATGCCGCTTCGCAGCCTCACCGCAGCTTAATTTTTTCTCTCTATACAGGAGGTTCCATTATGATCCACGCACAAATTAACCGCGATATTCGCCTCTCTTTGGCTGACCAGATTCTGCTTATCAAAGCGAAAAAAGATCTGACCTTTGCGCAACTCACCGATGGTACGGGCTTATCTGAAGCTTTTGTTACCGCGGCCTTGCTGGGGCAGCATGCACTGCCGGCTGATGCGGCGCGTCTGGTTGGTGAAAAGCTCTCACTGGATGAAGATGCGGTGCTGCTTCTGCAAATGATCCCACTGCGCGGCAGTATTGACGATCGCGTACCCACTGACCCGACCATTTATCGCTTCTATGAAATCCTGCAGGTGTATGGCTCTACGCTGAAGGTGCTGGTGCATGAGAAATTTGGCGACGGCATTATCAGCGCCATTAACTTCAAGCTGGATGTCAAAAAAGTGGCTGACCCGGAAGGCGGTGAACGCGCGGTGATTACGCTTGATGGCAAATATCTGCCGACAAAACCTTTCTAAACCCGAGTAAAGCCTGGCGCGTTATCCGCGCCGGGCTCAAAGAACAATATGAATCAATCTCCTCGTACGGGTCTGATGCTCCTTGTGTTGGTGCTGATTGGCCTGAATATGCGTCCGCTACTCACGTCAATCGGGCCTTTACTCCCGCAATTACGTGCGGCCAGCGGCATGAGTTTTACTGTGGCTTCTCTTCTTACCGCATTACCGATGGTCGCGATGGGCGGACTGGCGCTGGCGGGAGGCTGGATCACTCGTCATATTCGCGAGCGTGATAGCGTGGCGGTCGGTCTGTTGATGATCATTATTGGGGCGCTAATGCGTGAGCTGGCGCCTCACAGCGTGGTGCTGCTGACTAAATAGCTGCGCCTAATACCGCTACACTTTTGCCTGACCATGTTTTCCTCCGGGGAATGGGCTGGCGGTTTCCATAAAATGGCGGACCTTTTTCAGTAACTGCCACATTGAGCGGCACTGATGATTACGGGTTATCGTGTCATGAAGTGCCTGCCATAGCCGTTCCACATGATTCACCCACGGCGAGTAAACCGGCTGGTAAATTACCCTGAACTTGGGATTTGCTTTCAACCAGCGCTGTGTTTCGCGGCTTTTATGGATAATGTAGTTATCAACGATCAGCGTGATTGTTTTCGCCCGCCGGTAAGTGGCTTTCAGGTGCTTCAGCAGAGCGATAAACAGCGCTGAACTTTTGCTGTTGCCGCCCACGTAGCTGACTTTACCCGTGCCACTGTGCAGTGCGCCGGCCAGATAGTATTTTTCGTTCTGCCCCGGCGTCACTACCCGTTTCTGCTGTCCGCGCAACTGCCAGTCCGCACCGATTTTAGGATTAAGGTGAATATCCACTTCATCTTCATAAAATACCGGATGCTCTGCGTTGCATTCATCCAGCGCTTTGTGGATTACCGCCATCTTTTCATCTTTATGTGGGTCACGGATGCGCAGAGTTGGCGCGGCCCTGCGCCATACAAGCCCCGCAGATGGCAACCAGCGGCGAACGGTTCCTGCATGTAACTGGCAACCGGTTATCTCATTGATTTTTATTGCCAGTAATTCGGTGCTCCAGCGTGAACGTTGATAACCAAAATCGCCGGGAGAATGCTTTATCAGCTCACGTAACAGGGTGCAGATATGTTCAAAAGGCCAGCGTCGGGAGCGCCCTGCGGGTAAGGATTTCAGGCCTTCAATACCTGAGTGCGTAAACCAGTTAATCCAGCGACCAACGGATGAACGGGCACAACAGAGAGTTCTGGCAACATCGCTGACCCGTTCACCCCGATGAAGCATCAGCATGGCCGTGAGTCTGCGGGCATGATTTTTATCGCGCGTTTTATGAATAGCTTTCTGCATCAGGCGTCGTTCGCCACGGGGTATTGGTGCTATGATCGGCATCGCTCAGTCCGGTTGGTGGTTTTGGTTGGTTTGGCGAATGATCAGATCGCGCAATCCGGGCTGAGTTCCCTTTCAGTGATCTACTATTCCGCGCAGCTATTTAGTGTTGGCCTGCGGGTTCCCCCGCACCCGCTGTATGTAGTATCGGCAGCATCTGAGAAAACCACTACATGTAGTTATCAGCGCCACAACGGCGCGGGGACGAGTGCGGTTCGGAAAAATTGGGGTTTTACCGAATCCGGCAAAAGATTGCTTCCTATAACGTCCGCTTCTGGCACACAGCAGCCGTTAAGATGTAAGGCCTTACGCCAACTAAATCTAATGGGACAGATTTAGTTGGTGATGGTCAAGTAATCTGCAAACGGTCACCAAGTAAAATGCAAATGGGTAGTCAAGTCCGATGCAATTACGCACCCGGCAAGGTGGGCCGATTCCCACACGACAGCAGCGCCCGGCAAGGTGGGCGGATTTCCACACGGCAGCGGCGCCCGGCAAGGTGGGCGGATTTCCACACGGCAGCGGCGCCCGGCAAGGTGGGCCTATTCCCACACGGCAGCGGCGCCCGGCAAGGAGGGCCGATTCCCACACAGCACCGGCGCGCGGCAAGGTGGGCCGATTCCCACACGACAGCAGCGCCCGGCAAGGTGGGCGGATTTCCACACAGCACCGGCGCCCGGCAAGGTGGGCCGATTCCCACACGGCAGCGGCGCCCGGCAAGATGGGCGGATTTCCACACAGCACCGGCGCCCGGCAAGGTGGGCCGATTCCCACACGGCAGCGGCGCCCGGCAAGGTGGGCCGATTCCCACACGGCAGCGGCGCCCGGCAAGATGGGCGGATTCCCACACGGCAGCGGCGCCCGGCAAGATGGGCGGATTTCCACACGGCAGCGGCGCCCGGCAAGGTGGGCCGATTCCCACACGACAGCGGCGCCCGGCAAGATGGGCGGATTCCCATATCGACATGTATGTAGCTTGTGTTATCCGTGGATTGTGCAGCTCAGCGGGTCGCTTGTCGTATGGCGTAGTGTCCCCCGTAACCGGCCGCGTGCGGCCGCTAACGCGCAGTACGGCGCCGCGACCCGAAGGCGGGCCGCCGTTCCCGCGCGCAGGCGCGCGGCGCCCACTGCGCACCCCCGTGGGGGACGTACGGCAGCTGTGTGGCGGTGAGCGGGATTAGGGCTTTGCAGGGAGGGGGCTGGGTCGGGCGATACGTTCAGCATTGCGGTTTCCGGCGATTTGCGGCCGGTGCCCGTTTAACTCCGGCGTGGTCGCCTTCCATGCCCTGACGGCATAAGAAAATAAAACCGCCATGCTGCGGTCATTCATGATTTTGTGGTGTAGCGATAAATAGGGCACTGTTGCAAATAGTCGGTGGTGATAAACTTATCATCCCCTTTTGCTGATGGAGCTGCACATGAACCCATTCAAAGGCCGGCATTTTCAGCGTGACATCATTCTGTGGGCCGTACGCTGGTACTGCAAATACGGCATCAGTTACCGTGAGCTGCAGGAGATGCTGGCTGAACGCGGAGTGAATGTCGATCACTCCACGATTTACCGCTGGGTTCAGCGTTATGCGCCTGAAATGGAAAAACGGCTGCGCTGGTACTGGCGTAACCCTTCCGATCTTTGCCCGTGGCACATGGATGAAACCTACGTGAAGGTCAATGGCCGCTGGGCGTATCTGTACCGGGCCGTCGACAGCCGGGGCCGCACTGTCGATTTTTATCTCTCCTCCCGTCGTAACAGCAAAGCTGCATACCGGTTTCTGGGTAAAATCCTCAACAACGTGAAGAAGTGGCAGATCCCGCGATTCATCAACACGGATAAAGCGCCCGCCTATGGTCGCGCGCTTGCTCTGCTCAAACGCGAAGGCCGGTGCCCGTCTGACGTTGAACACCGACAGATTAAGTACCGGAACAACGTGATTGAATGCGATCATGGCAAACTGAAACGGATAATCGACGCCACGCTGGGATTTAAATCCATGAAGACGGCTTACGCCACCATCAAAGGTATTGAGGTGATGCGTGCACTACGCAAAGGCCAGGCCTCAGCATTTTATTATGGTGATCCCCTGGGCGAAATGCGCCTGGTAAGCAGAGTTTTTGAAATGTAAGGCCTTTGAATAAGACAAAAGGCTGCCTCATCGCTAACTTTGCAACAGTGCCGCCCCGGTCATCATGTCGGTAAAAATCCGGTCTTCACGCACACCGGCACTTTTCAGTTCAGCCACCTGGAGCGTCAGCTTCTGGTGGCTGGTTGATACCCTAGCATAGCCCAGTAACGCCATTTCAGTCTCACAAATCGTTTTTGATACAAAGTGGTATCATAATGTATAAATTACGATTTCTGATACCCTTTTCCGCTTTGGTTTTGACGGGTATCAAATATCATAACATTTGAGATAGTTAAAAATAGACCTAAGTCATAGTTACGCAAGGAGTGCTGGATGCCTATCGATTTTTTGACTGAAGAGCAGAAGCAAAATTATGGGCGTTATGCGGCAGAGCCGAACGAGGTACAACTTTCCCGTTATTTTATTCTGGATGAAAATGACCTGATATTCATCGCACAAAGGCGCGGGGACCAAAACCGTCTTGGTATAGCCCTTCAACTAACATCCGTCCGATTTTTAGGAGCGTTCCTGCCTGATTTGGCTCTGGTTCCGCACAATGTACAAACCTTTGTTGCCACGCAGCTTTCAATCAGTCGGACTGATATTCTGGCTGAATACGCAAAACGAGAACCAACCCGCTGGGAGCATTATGCTCAAATCAAAAAATATTATCACTATCATGAGTTCGGGGAGTTTCCGTGGACATTCAGATTGAACCGGTTGCTGTATACCCGAGCCTGGATTAGCAATGAACGCCCCAGCCTGATGTTCGATTTCGCCACCGCATGGCTGGTACAGCATAAAATTTTATTACCAGGAACCACAACACTCTCCAGAGTGATCACCGAAATCCGCGAACGAGCAGCAAACCGTCTTTGGCAAAGATTACTGGCATTGCCCAATGATGAACAGAAACGACAACTGGATGAATTACTGAGCTTTAGTGAAGGTCAGAGAGTATCCATGTTCGAGCAACTGAAAAAAGGTCCTGTGACAGTCAGTAGTCCTGCATTTAACGATGCACTTGATCGTTATAACAAATTGCACCAACTGGGTTTTCAGCAACTTGATTTTACAGGCCTTCCACCGGCTCAGCTAAAAAGTCTTGCTCGCTATGCCAATGTAACCTCGGTAAAAAAGATAGTTCGTATCCCCATGAAGAAACGTACAGCGATACTTATTGCCTTTGTTAAATCATTGGAGGTCATTGCGCTGGATGAAGCCATCGATGTTTTGGATATGCTAATCACTAATATTGCGGGAGAGGCTAAAAAAGCAGGGCAAAAGAAGCGGTTGAGGACGTTGAAGGATTTGGACCGCTCTTCGTTGATACTGGCAAAAGCCTGTGCACTCCTGCTGGATGAGGTAACTGATGATTCCCACCTCCGAAAATCAATTTTTTCCTGCATTTCCAAAGAAAGACTGGCTGAGTCGGTAAAAATGGTCAATGAGTTGGCCCGACCGGTAGACAATAATTTCCAAGATGAAATGATTGAACAATATGGGCGCGTTCGCCGTTTTCTACCCAGAGTTCTTCGGGAATTAACTTTTCTGGCCGCCCCGGCGGGAGAACATACTCTGGCAGCTTTTAACTATTTATCGTCGCTAGGCGCTTCAAGAAAGCACATCCTTGACGATGCTCCAAAAAATATTATTACCGGCCCCTGGAAGCGTTTGGTTTTTGACGAAGAAGGCCGAGTAAGACGGCCTGGCTATTCACTATGTCTACTTGAGCGGTTTCAGGATGCATTAAGGCGGCGGGATATTTATCTTGAGAATAGCGATCGTTGGGGAGATCCACGGTCAAAGCTATTACAAGGGACAGAATGGCAAGCTCAACGCGTCTCTGTCTGTCGAGCATTAGGCCACCCTGTCAATGCTCAGCAGGCAACAGAAAAGCTTGCTCAGCAGTTAGATTTTGCCTGGAAAGCGGTAGCTGATAGCTTTGATGATAATGCGTCAGTCCATATCGAATACGGGGGGAAACATCCTACGTTGACTATCAGCAGCCTAGAGAAACTGGATGAATCACCAAGTCTGATAGCTCTCAACAGACAAGTCAGAGGTCTTTTACCTTTGGTGGATCTGACTGAGCTCTTACTGGAAATCAATGCCCATACAGGATTTGCCGAAGAATTTACTCATGTCAGCGAGTCTAATGCGCGAGCGAAAGATCTGCATATCAGCATTTGTGCTGTATTACTGGCAGAAGCCTGCAACATTGGCTTTGAACCATTAATTAAGCACAATATTCCATCATTAACCCGGCATCGTCTTAGTTGGGTGAAACAAAATTATTTTCGGTCAGAAACCCTTATCAAAGCGAATGCTCGCCTGGTTGATTACCAGGCTACGCTCAGTCTCGCTCAGCGATGGGGTGGTGGAGAGGTCGCATCTGCTGATGGTATGCGTTTTGTTACGCCAGTAAAAACGATTAACGCCGGACCCAATAGAAAATACTTTGGCTCTGATCGTGGAATTACCTGGTACAACTTTATCTCCGATCAGTTTTCTGGTTTTCACGGCATTGTTGTCCCAGGTACGTTGAGAGACTCAATCTTTGTTCTGGAGGGTTTACTTGAACAGCAAACGGGGTTAAATCCACAGGAAATTATGACTGATACAGCAGGTGCCAGTGATTTGATATTCGGTCTGTTCTGGTTGTTGGGATACCAGTTTTCCCCACGTCTGGCGGATGCCGGAGATGCCGTTTTCTGGCGAGTGGATAAAAATGCGAATTACGGCCCTCTCGATGAATTGGCCCGTGGTTGCATCAATCTAGCACTGATTGAGGCTAACTGGGACGATATGATGCGGATTGCGGGTTCTCTTAAATTGGGAACTGTACAAGCATCAGAGCTAATCCGTAGTTTATTGAAGAGCACGCGCCCGTCTAGTTTGGCGCAGGCCATCATTGAAGCTGGGCGAATAAATAAAACGCTATACCTGCTGAATTATATTGATGATGAAGATTATCGTCGCCGAATACTAACGCAACTAAACCGGGGTGAAGGGAGACACAGTGTGGCTCGCGCCATTTGCCATGGTCAACGTGGTGAAATCAGAAAACGCTATCGCGAAGGGCAAGAGGATCAACTTGGATCATTGGGACTGGTAACAAATACTGTTGTTTTATGGAATACGCTGTATATGCAGGAAGCCCTTGGACATATTAATACAGATAGCCAGCCTACTGAAATTAACGAAGAAGATATATCCAGATTATCACCGCTGATGCACGGTCATATCAATATGTTAGGGCATTACTCATTCACCTTGTCTGAAAACGTGATGAATGGTGAATTAAGGCCTTTAAATCAACATGTTAATGAATATGTAGACTCTTAGCGTAGGTTTTCGCCCCATTGGACCTCAAACCCCTAACGTAGTGGTCTCCAAGAACATTCAGGACTGATCCCAGGCGTCGATGGTCAAGACCTGATCGGCAGGACAGGCGGCTACGCGGTCGGGAACTGGATGGTGTTCAGTCTCATGCCGACCCCATTCGATTGATCGCGTCGCTTGCGGCACGCTGCGACGCAAGGAGGTTTGCGACCTGGTTTAGCAGCCGTGTCCGCTGCATGTCTGTTACCTATCTCCCCGACCGCTCATTGGACCAACTCCAGAGATTGGGCTCTATCGCTCAGCCAATACGAAACCGGCATTGGCTGATGCCACAACCGAGACTAACACAAATGGCTCGGTACCTGTATTTCGCGCCCCGTGCACTTGGCCCGGTCTTGCCACGGCTATCTCACCTTCCCTGAGGGCACGAACAATCCCATTGCCCTGAAAGTAATCAGCCATTCCCGACAAAACAGTCCACGTGTCTTGGCCGTGAGGATGAATGTGAGCCGCAATTTCCTGCCCGGGATGGACATGCCAAACCACGATAATTGAGTCTCGGGTTTCAAGCACAACGGAACGAATAGGCTCGCCTTCGGACGGCTGAACATACTCGGCTACAGAAAATATTCTCGATTCAACAGTCATCGGAGATCCCTCTTTCACAGTGCCCCCAGACAGGCTGGATATGAGTTCTAACTCGAATTTGAACGGGAGGCTGGTCGTGCGGTCGTGCAGTTGCCGATGAGCGTGTCGGCTGCTGCCTCCTTGCCCACCAGCGAACCAGACGGTCGCATGCGCATCCTTTCTTATCGAAACTCGTTGAGATGATATGCAATCAAGAATAGAATTTCAAGAACTATTTTCGAGAATCGCAATGCCTTGATTCCCGTGCCGCGCCGGTTGCCTTGGCGGGCTTGTCACAAACCTACGTTTTCAAGAAGAAGGAAACCGCATGCCCCGCCGTTCGATCCTCTCCGCCGCCGAGCGCGAAAGCCTGCTGGCGTTGCCGGACACCAAGGATGAGTTGATCCGTCACTACACGTTCAGCGAAAGCGACCTCTCCATCATCCGGCAGCGGCGCGGCCCGGCCAATCGGCTGGGCTTCGCGGTGCAGCTCTGCTACCTGCGCTTTCCCGGCGTCATCCTTGGCGCTGATGAGCCACCGTTCCCGCCATTGCTGAGACTGGTCGCCAACCAGCTCAAGGTCGGCATCGAAAGCTGGGACGAGTACGGGCAGCGTGAGCAGACCCGACGCGAGCACCTGGTCGAGCTGCAAACGGTGTTCGGCTTCCAGCCGTTCACGATTGGCCACTACCGGCAGGCTGTCCAGTTGCTGACCGAGCTGGCCATGCAAACCGACGGCACTGTTGCAAAGTTAGCGATGAGGCAGCCTTTTGTCTTATTCAAAGGCCTTACATTTCAAAAACTCTGCTTACCAGGCGCATTTCGCCCAGGGGATCACCATAATAAAATGCTGAGGCCTGGCCTTTGCGTAGTGCACGCATCACCTCAATACCTTTGATGGTGGCGTAAGCCGTCTTCATGGATTTAAATCCCAGCGTGGCGTCGATTATCCGTTTCAGTTTGCCATGATCGCATTCAATCACGTTGTTCCGGTACTTAATCTGTCGGTGTTCAACGTCAGACGGGCACCGGCCTTCGCGTTTGAGCAGAGCAAGCGCGCGACCATAGGCGGGCGCTTTATCCGTGTTGATGAATCGCGGGATCTGCCACTTCTTCACGTTGTTGAGGATTTTACCCAGAAACCGGTATGCAGCTTTGCTGTTACGACGGGAGGAGAGATAAAAATCGACAGTGCGGCCCCGGCTGTCGACGGCCCGGTACAGATACGCCCAGCGGCCATTGACCTTCACGTAGGTTTCATCCATGTGCCACGGGCAAAGATCGGAAGGGTTACGCCAGTACCAGCGCAGCCGTTTTTCCATTTCAGGCGCATAACGCTGAACCCAGCGGTAAATCGTGGAGTGATCGACATTCACTCCGCGTTCAGCCAGCATCTCCTGCAGCTCACGGTAACTGATGCCGTATTTGCAGTACCAGCGTACGGCCCACAGAATGATGTCACGCTGAAAATGCCGGCCTTTGAATGGGTTCATGTGCAGCTCCATCAGCAAAAGGGGATGATAAGTTTATCACCACCGACTATTTGCAACAGTGCCACCGGGGCCACTGACGAGCGTGAAGGACTGCAACGACTGCTTGGCCGTGCTGAAAAAGATGACATCATCATCTGTACCAAAATGGACCGCCTCGGACGCAATACGGCTGATATGATCCATATCGTTGACGCCTGCTATAAAAAGGGGATCGCCATCCGGTTTCTGGAAAACGGCCTCAGTACGGAAGGTACGATGGGGAAAATGGTCATTCAGATCCTGGCCGCTGTTGCTGAAGCAGAGCGCGAGCGCATTCTGGAGCGAACCAATGACGGACGGATTGCTGCAATGGCTTCTGGCGTCAAATTTGGACGAAAGCCACACCCTAAAACGACAACTGCACAATTTCTTATAAAACAAGGTGAATCATTCAAAATGATATATGAAAAAACAGGAATATCTCGGGCAACATATTTTAGATTGAAAAAACAAACACAATCCGCATAAAAAATGGAAATGCATTATGAATATTCAATACCCTCATCTATATGAAATCACTAATGAGCGCTCAGCAAAAAATCAGTGGTATTTTTTAAATGGAGTGAGAGCAGAATATGCATTGCTAATATTCACTGCTGTTAACTCATCTTTATCTTACGATGGGAAATACATTACTAATTTAGCATTATTCATTTTATTGATTATATTGCTACTAGTTAGGAATGTTATAAATTTTGAACAAAAATGGTATAAATATAGAGCGGTTACCGAATCAATAAAAACCACAACATGGAAATTTGCAATGAAAGCGGAGCCTTTTAATGGCGATGAAGAAACACATAATGCAAAACAATATGTTGAATACTTAAAAAATATCTTAAAAGATAGTAAATATGCGATTCAGACAAAAGCACTAAATAATCTTGAAGGAGACCAATTTAGCATTTGTTTAAAAACTATTAGAAAAATGAGCTATGAACAAAGAAGAGATCTTTACGTAGAACAAAGAATTGAAGATCAACGGACATGGTATGCTAAAAAATCTCTATTCAACAAAAGGATTGGTAAGGGGTGGGCGGTGGCTATACTGATTTTCTATGTTTTATCCCTTGCTATGACAGCATACCTTGCTAAAGAACCAAGTCAATCTACCTCGTTACCAACAGAGCTAATTACAACAATAATTTCTGCTCTCATAGGCTGGGTGCAAATTAAAAAGTATAATGAACTTTCGGCATCGTATGCCCTTACAGCACATGAAATTGGTCTAATAAAAGAGCAATCTTATTATATTTCTAGCGAAAAAGATTTTTTAGATTTTATTCGTGATGCTGAGACAGCATTTTCACGTGAACATACACAATGGCAAGCGAGACGAATTGTATAAAATCTGACTAAGGGAACTGTAAAGTTCCCCTTATTGTATTATTTGGCACGTCGACGAATAGCATCAACAATACTTTCTGTGCTCCACCGAACCTGTTCGACAGAACGATTAGCTACAACCTGAGATACTCTTGATGCACCATGAGGAATAACACCAATAACGGGAACTCCATGTCTAATTGCGGTGTCCATCTCCCACTCCATCCAAGTACTATGGCTTGCATAGATTCCAGCTATAGCAAGTAATACATTACTGTTGCGAATTTTTTCGCCAAGAACTCTTTTGATGTAATCAGCATTCACTGAATTAATAGGTATATCTTTGCTAACTTCAGAGAATTCAGCCCTAAAATAGGGTCTTGCATTTAGAAGGTTACGCAGTCGTAGTAATTCGTCGTGATTCCCCCACGAATGACTAATAAAAATATTTAATTCTCTAGCCATAAATCCCCCCGCAATTATTAGTTATATTCCCATTAATAATATGGGGACTGTGACTTAGTTTATCAAGGGTATCATCCGGGAAAAACCTCACTTACACAGA